>CALUTH010000046.1 GCA_944323635.1 Candidatus Gastranaerophilales bacterium | reverse complement strand
CCCGCCCTCACCCCCCTACCATTCTGGCCTTTGCAAGGTAAGAGTCTTAAACTAGTTCAGCATATTTTTTTATCTTTTTTTTTTTTTTTCTGTGAGGTCTTGCCGACCCCCACCCTAGCCCTCCCGTAGGAGAGGGAATAATTCTTTTTCATTTACCCCCGACCCGAAGGAGAGTAAGAGTATATTTTTATTTACCTGCAATAATTATTTAGTACCTTCTGATTTTTTGCAAATAATTTTCTCCGGCACCGTTTTCCCCGGCACATGCTTTAAACTGAAAGGTAAATATTTCTTGATGTATTTGTTTGGAAGTATTCTGTCGTATACTTAACTTTTCTTGTATACTGAACAGGTCTGTTTGCACGTTTCAGGCTGCAGAGCCCTACGTATTTTTCTTCGCTGCTAAAAAATTTACTTAAAAAATTCATACACAAATCCTCTATAATATGTTACAATGTTCTTATTAATGATTTTTGTTGATTAGTCAAAAGAGGAGGCATTATTATGTCAGGAAAAGTTACAAAAGAAATGAATATTTTGGATATAGTAAATGAATATCCGCAAAGTATCGAAATTTTCCAAAAGTATGGATTGGGCTGTATAGGATGCGCGGCTGCAAGATTTGAAAATCTTGATGCCGGTGCAAGAGTTCACGGTTTCAACGCTGATGATATGGTTAATGAGATAAACGAGCTTATTGGCGCAGAATAGGCGGATTTTATGGAACTGTGGCAAATTATAGGTATTATAGGAGTGGCTCTCTGCGTATTTGAGATTCTTACTCCTACTTTGTTTTTCCTTAATCTTGCAATAGGTGCGTTTTTGACTGCGGTTGTTTCAGTCTGGTTTCATAATATACCGGGCTTAATTGTTATTTTTGTTGTTTTATCATCAATTATTCTTATATTTATAAGACCTTTGCTGATGAAAAAAGAACCAAAAGAAAATAAAACCGGTTTAGAAGGCAAGTATATAGGTAAAACAGTTCTTGTCGAATCGGATATTACAACTGATGCCGGTGTTATTACCATTTATGGCGAACGCTGGGAAGCCAGAAATGTTCATGACGATGTTATACCTGCCGGAAGCAAAGCTCGTATAATTAGAAATGATAGTCTTATTATGTATGTAGAAAAAGTTTAGGAGAAAGGAGAGTTTAATGGGCTTAATCTTTAGTATAGCTCTTGTTATTTTACTTGTTGTTTACCTTGTTAAAGGGATTTATATAGTAAAACAGGCAGAAGCTGTAATTGTTGAACGTTTAGGAAAGTATGATAGAATGTTGTCCCCAGGGCTTAATTATATTATTCCGTTTATAGAAAATACAAGAGGTATAACGTGGAAAATTACTCATAAGTCGCTTGACGGTTCAACATATTCTTATGTGAGGGAAATTGACAGAATTGATTTGAGAGAAACTGTTTACGATTTTCCGCGTCAGAATGTTATTACAAAGGATAACGTAACAATAAGCATCAACGCATTGATTTATTTCCAAATTGTGGAACCGAAGTCTGCGGTTTATGAAATTACAAACCTTTCTGATGCGATAGAAAAACTTACACAAACCAGCTTGAGAAACCTTGTCGGTAAAATGGATCTGGATGAATCTCTTGTATCGAGAGACCATATTAACAAGGAACTCCGCATGGTGCTTGACGATGCAACCAACAAGTGGGGTGTAAAGGTTAACAGAGTAGAACTTCAGGATATTATCCCGCCAAAAGATATTCAGGCATCTATGGAAAAGCAAATGAAGGCAGAACGTGACAGACGTGCTACAATTCTTGAAGCTGAAGGGCTTAAGACGGCAGCAATTCTCAAAGCTGAGGGCGAAAAAGAAGCGGCAATCAATATGGCAGAAGGTGAAAAGCAGGCTGCAATTCTTCGCGCTGACGGTATTGCTCAAGCAAGAATACTGGAAGCGGATGGTGAAAAAGAAGCTATCAGAAAAATTATTGATGCCCTTCAAGGCAACGGTCAGCCTGACAAGTACCTTATCGCTATGAAGTATCTTGAATCGCTTGAGTCCATCACTTCGGGCAAAGATAATAAAGTTGTTTACATGCCGTATGAAGCAACAGGTATTTTGAGCTCTATTGACGGTATTAAACAAATGCTTAGCAAACAGTAATAATATTTATTCGAGCCGCTTTACACTATTGTGTAAAGCGGCTTTTTTAGGAGAGTAGATGAGAAGTTTTT
Source organism: Candidatus Gastranaerophilales bacterium (assembly GCA_944323635.1). GTDB lineage: Bacteria > Cyanobacteriota > Vampirovibrionia > Gastranaerophilales > Gastranaerophilaceae > CALUTH01. The sequence goes on along the minus strand of CALUTH010000046.1, from coordinate 12,784 downwards.
GTATTTTTCTGTTTTCATTTTTGTTTTTATCAGCACCGTGTTTTTCTTATGAATATTACTGGGAAAATCTTGATAAGAAAAACTTGAAGGTCGATGCGGGCAGTTATGTTATACGTCCCGAGGGAGTATTTTTTAATGTAAAAGATACCAAACAAAATAAGATATTCACAATGCAGCAATATACTGAGTATTCTAAAGCTGAAAACCGCTTTTATTATTATATAGGTGAGAGCCAGACATGCTCTTTAGAGGATTATGTAAAATACGGGCGGGCAGTATGTTCTCCTCTGACGGCTAAACCGGCTCAAAATTTTGAAACGGTAATTCCTGATGATACTGATGATTATAAATGGCAGCTGGTTACATTTCCTATCGCAAGAGCGGAATGTATAAAGCATAAACCTGATTATTGGGTTAGTACTTATTACAGAGCGGATGTTGACACAAAAATCAAAAAGGCGTTTCTAGCGCAGTATAAAAAAGCAAAAAAAGCGCATCAGGTTCCCAAAATGAAAGCCCCGCTGGATGTTTTTGCAGAAGTGACTTATGTTATATTGCCTGACGGTTCTTTAAAGGGTGCAGAAATCTCTTCATCCTCGGGTAACGAGTTTTTTAACAATCTGGCTCTTGAGGCTGTAAAGTCGGCTGAACCGTTTTTAGTATTACCGTTGTCTTTTGATAATGATTCTTTGGAATGTACTTTTAGATATGAACTCAGGGTTCGCTCAGCATTTAAATTTGAAGAGAAATTTGTTCAAATAATTAATAAGTAGTACTGCTATGTAGATACTGGTATTATAAAATCATCCAACTACAGGATGATACAAATTATATCATGTTGATATAATTTGTATTGCTTGGTATATTAGGAGGTTTTATGACTGCGGCTGTTACGCTTAATACGGAAGGCTTTGTTTCTTTTTCGATTTTACAGACAGAAACCGTTGATAACTACACGTTTGATAATGTATTGAATAATTTTTCTAATCAGACTGGGGAAACAAACTCTTCCGCCAAAACTTATGGAGCAGGTTTAACCTATAACTATTTGTCGGAGACCGTTTTTCAATCTGAAGAGCCTGATGCGGGGGCTATTATTGAAAATATAATAGAAAAGACAAAAGAAAAATACGGTATTTCTGATAATGAAACGGGTTTGACATCAGACAATAAGGATAAAATGATACAAATTTCTCAGCTTTTAGACTTGGTAATCAGCCTTATGATGTCAAAAAGTATGGACGGAAATTATGAGGCAGGTGATTATCCTAAACTCTCGGAGATGATTAAAGAGTTTACATCTATGCTTAATAATATTGCTACTGTTAATACCAATACCCTTGATGAAATGCTGGAAAAGCTTACTGATATGGTGTTGGAGATGTCCAAAGAGGAAAATGAGGATAATGGCATTGAAAAATCCGATAAGTTTGAACAACTATGCAGGGAGCGGATAAAACAGTATGAAATGAATATGGAAAATCAAACGCTTGACGGTGGTGGCGGAGAGATGGTCACAAATATTGAAATCCCGTTGACAATGGAGTCTATAGGAATATAACAAGAAGGGCGGATTTGATAAAATCAAATCCGCCCTTCGTTAATACTTTAGTCATAAGAGTTGAGGGACTTTTTAGAATAGTTCTATTCTTCTCAGGAAGTCTTCTGTATTCTCCATATTTTCCCCCTTTACCTCCCACTAGTCGTCAGCGTGACCTGCAGTACCTAATACTTGCATTTTGTGTTTAACAAGTTCTTTAACTGCGGTTCTGCCCGGCCCCATGTATTCACGAGGGTCAAACTTGTCAGGGTGTTCTACAAAGAATTCTCTGATTGTAGAAGTCATTGCAAGTCTTAAGTCTGTATCGATGTTAATTTTTGCAACACCATTTTTAGCAGCATAAGCAAGCATTTCTTCAGGAACGCCTTGAGCATCCGGAAGGTTGCCGCCGAATTGGTTGCATTTGTCTACTAAGTACTTAGGAACTGAAGAAGATCCGTGAAGTACAATCGGGAAGTCGTAACCTGTTACTGCGTTGATTGCTGCTTTACATTCAGCAAGTCTTTCAAAGTCTAATTTAGCTTCGCCTTTGAATTTGTAAGCGCCGTGAGAAGTCCCGATAGCAATTGCTAAAGAGTCACAGCCTGTTTCTTTAACGAATCTTGCTGCTTCTTCAGGATCAGTATAAGTTGCGTGTTTTTTGTCAACTTTAACGTCGTCTTCAACACCTGCTAATTTACCGAGTTCTGCTTCTACTGAAACACCTCTTTGGTGTGCGTATTCAACAACCTGTTTTGTTAAAGCAATGTTTTCTTCAAGCGGGAAACGGCTTCCGTCAATCATAACAGATGAGAACCCGCCATCAATACAAGCCTTACAAATATCAAAGTCTGCACCGTGGTCTAAGTGAAGCGCGATAGGTATAGTTGTTGTTTCTAACGCTGCTTGAACTAATTTGATTAAGTATGTTTGGTTAGCATACTTTCTTGCACCTGCAGATACTTGAAGAATAATCGGTGAACGAGTTTCGTCAGCCGCTTCCGCAATACCTTGCAGAATTTCCATATTGTTAACATTGTAAGCACCGATTGCATATTTACCTGCAAGTGCTTTTTTGAACATTTCCTCTGTTCCTACGAGTTTTCTTTCGCTCATGTTGAGTCTCCTTCTAAAAATTAAAACCGTACATGGATAACGTACAACAAAAAAAGAAGGATTACAATATTTTAAAAGAAAAATTATAGCCCTGTTGGGGCATTGTATATATTTTGTAAATAGTCTTTAATATAATTAAATCTTTTTCATACTTCCAACTATTCTTAATTCCAAGAGTCGAAAGGCTCTTTTTTTTATGTAGGTTTGTATTGTGAAGGATTGGAAAGCTTGAATATAAAAAACCGCTTTACATAAAAAGCGGTTTTAGTTCATTGTGTTAAAAGTTATATATTACACAGAAGTGAAACTTTTTTGCTGCCGGATTATGCTGCTGCCGGTGTTTGCTGCTGGGCGGCTTTGCTGTTAAGGTTTTCAAGTGCAAATTGAGCGGCTGCTCTTACTGTTGTATCCGGATCTGTTTTGGCAAGTGCTTCGTAAATTGGTGTCAGTTCTCTTGCATATTCAGCCCTTTGCAAGAAAATCAGAGCATCAAGGGCGCTTAATTTTGTTTTATAATTTGGGCTGTTAAGTGTATTTACTATTGCAGCAAGTCCCGGAGCATCAGTTATTGAAAGTACTGTTCCTGTTTCTTCTTCTGTGCGCTCCAAGAATGCTTTTGACAGTAATGCCAGAGTTGAAATTCCGTAATCTTTGTTTCTTTCCGCAAGTTCTACCGGAGTAAGCGTGATTGCATAGTTCTTATCTTCCTCTGATATAGTATGCGGTAAAGTTATCTTTTCATCGGGAACGCCTGCTTGTTTTTGTTCTTCGTATGCGTTCATGTTTTCAACTATTTTCATTCTAATCTGGTTTTGGGCATCCGTAGGACCTGCAAGTTTAGATGTGTCTTTGTTTACAATATCAATCAGGCTGTGGAATATTGGTTCTACAAGGTATGGTCTTATTTTTTTAGGATTGTTTGTTAATCCTGCATCAACAATTTCTTTCATTTGCAGTGCCTGAACATCAAAATTCGGGGAATCCAGATTTTCTGTAATTTGTATATAATCAATTACCGGTGAAGTATCTCCAGGCGGAACAATTTCGACTTTTGAAATCGGACGATGGATAGTTTCGTCAGGGTCGGCTATTTTTTTTATTTCTGTATGAGCAGCTGAAACCGGTTCCGTCTTTTCTGCAACAGGTGCCTGTGCTGCGTTTGCTGCTGCCGCCGCAGTGTTTGTAGATGATACCGGCTGCTGCGGCTGCGTTGTCTCTTCAGAAATAATTACCGGCTGCTGTTCTGATTTTTCTTCTTCAACTGTGGTCGGTTCTGTTTGCGCCATTGCGTTCGGCGCCTCTGCAACGCTTATTTCTGCAGGTACGATATTTACTGTTTCTGCAGGGGGAGTAGTTGTTTGTTGTGTTTTAGGGGTAACATAAACAGGTTCCGGCACAGGAATGGTTTTACGTTCTTCCAAAACAGATTTGGGCAGTTCAACCGCCGGTTTGGGGTCGGGAAGCGCCGCGGGGGTATGAGAGGGTAATTTCTTCTGCGTTTTTATCATTTGAGGATAGTATTCGGCAGGAATTTGTGCTTCCTGATATTTGTATATTTTTATCGGTTGTGCGGCAGGTTGCCCGTTATTTTGCGGCACATTAACGACCGGATTATGGATGTCAATTTTTACTCCGTTATAATTCTGATTTGTTATATACGTGTTCTTACCTACTGCGTCTATTCCTGCCATACTTTTAACCTTTCATTTTATCTGTATATTATTTATAAAGAAAAAAGTGTTCTAAAAATTGCTAATTCCCTTTAAAATATTTACATTTACTTTACTTCTTCAACTGTCGGCGCCGGCGTTTCTTTTGTATAGATACTTGTTTGCGGAATGTCATAAATCGGCGCGGTAATTGCCGGCGGTAAGTTTACTGCCGGGTTGGTAATATCAATTTTTACTCCGTTGTAATTGTTAGACGGAATGTTACAGCACTGAGGGCATGTACAAGTTGTAATCGGTGGAATTTGAGTCATATAAAATCCTTTCTTAACACTAACGTGTATTTAAACGAATGTGATAAAAAAAAATTGTCTTAAATTCGGCAAATTGTAACAAATATTTACAAAAAAAACTGAAAAATGTAAGGCTTAATTTTATATCAGATTAATTACTTCCAGCCCGTTGTAGTCAAAGATTTTTTTTGTATTCCCCTTTTTGTATTCCCGTGCAAGAATTGCCCCTGCAATGGCTTCTAATTGGGCTGCAGGTATCATATTGCTAGGCAGATTTCTAAAGCCGTAGTTTAATTTCAGTGCTGATTGGAAAAATTTGCAATCAGCCGGACTGCGCTCTTTATAGTTTGAATAAAGGTTAAGCTTTTGACGTGTAAGATATATTTCAAAACGTTTAACGTCAATTCCCCCATCTGAAAGTTTTGAAAAATAGTCGCTTCCCCTTGGTGAAAAACGCTGCATCCAGTTATCTTTGTTTAAAAACAACTTGTTTTCATGTATCAGCTGATAAGGTTTGGAAAGCACTCTCCATTTGCCGTTAAGCATTGCATTATCCCATGGAAGAGAGACCAGTATGCTGGCGTTTTTTATTGAAGAAAAATTGTCAAAGAAAAACATGACATCATTAACAGAGAAAAGTTTGTCAACATAGGACAACTCTCCGTTTTCTTGTAAAACTGCAACTCCTGATTCAATTGAAGACGCAGCCCCAAGTGATAATCCGATATAGTATTCACTCATAAATTAATTATATACCAAAATCTTCGTCCGATGGCAAAGGTACATCAAGCATAATAACCGGTACTTCTTCATCGGTTTTCAAATCCTTATTCAGTCCCTGATATATAGCTCTGTTTCTGTCTGATGCAGATTTGGGCGGGAGTTTTGTATATTTTAAATTCGGTGTCTCAGTATCTTTTGACTGAGTTTTATTTAAATCAAAATCAAGGTCTTCCATCTTGGTTGCAAATCTTACATCGCGAACTATTTTTTCTCTTTCTTCCTGGAGGCGTTTTTGTTCTTCCATCGGGATTTTCTTTAAGTCAATACCCGGCTTTTCGGCATCCTTATATTTATTTTTGAGAATCATAATTTCAATTCTTCTGTTCTTTTGTGCGTTATCCGGTGCATTTCCTTCGACTGCCGGACGTGTATCCGCGTAACCGATTGCCGTAAATAATTGCGGGAAGAATTTAAACCGTCCTATAAGATACCTTACAACAGAACATGCCCTTGCAGCGGAAAGCTCCCAGTTTGACGGGTATTGCTTGGTTGCAATTGGTGCACTGTCCGTATGCCCTTCTACCCGCATATTGTGAAGTATGAATTTTTCACAAACAAGAACACCTACTTTATCAAGCATAAGCTTTGCGGACGGGCTCAGTTCTGCGGAGCCTGAAGGGAACAAATATCTGTCATCAAACGTTAACAGAAGTCCGCGTTCTGTTATCTTTGCTGAAACCCCGTCTAATTCTTTGTTTTTTACAAGTTCGTTAATAACTTTTTCTATTTCCTGAAAAGAGTTATCTTCATATTTAGCATTCATATATTCAAACATAAGGCTTGGAATAAATGAGTTTGCCATTGTTGATTCATCAAAGAATTTGTCGCTGCTCTCTAAGATACTTTCCTGACCCGTTAAAAGGGCATTGGCTTCAAAGGCTTTCCTGATTGATTCCTCGAATTTTGTAAAATCGGCAATATCAACCTGTGAAAGGGCATAGAGAACAACAAAGGTTGCAAACAGCAGTGTAATAAAATCGCCGTATGAAACAAGCCAGCGCTCTAGGTTTTCATGTGGTTCTTCTTTTTTCTTTTTTGCCATTCTTAACCTTTCTTTGGTGCAGAAGATTTATTATCGAGAATAAATGACTGCAATTTACGTTCAATGAGCGCCGGAGATTCTCCTGCCTGAATTGATAAAATACCTTCGCATATTATTGTTTTAGCAAGAAAAACCTTTGCGTAGTTACATCTTAAACGGCTTGCGAACGGGAGCATGACAAGGTTTGCCGCAAACAAACCGTAAATAGTTGCAACGAATGCAACCGCAATCCCTGCACCCAGTTTCGACGGGTCTGATAAGTTCTGCATAACCTGAATCAAACCGAGAACGGCGCCGATAATACCCAGAGTCGGTGAATATCCGCCGAAGGATTCAAAAACTTTTGCTGAAGTTCCTATTTTATTTTCAAGCTGTTCTATCTGGTTCTCCATAATTTCCCTGACCAGTGTAGGATCAGTACCGTCGGCAACCGCTTCAAGTCCCAGTGTTAAAAGCGGGTCAGATGCAAGCGCCGCTTCTTTTTCAAGTGCAATAATCCCTTCTTTCCTTGCTTTTGTTGCGAAACGCCCTATTTCTGCAATAATGGCAGGCAAATCTACAACAGGCGGCATGAATATATCTTTAATGGACATCATCGCATCTTTAAGTACGGGGATAGGGAAACTTAAGAATACAGCCCCCGATGTACCGCCGATTACAATAAACGCTGCCGTAATCTGTATCAGCTGACCTATGTTTCCGCCTTCTAGAGCTTGCCCTGTTAAAATAAAACCAAGCCCCATAAATAAGCCTATTATTGCAAAAATATCCATAACTTCTCCAATATATTCTTTTTACTTCTATTTTAAACGTATTTGCAATATTTTGTATCATTTATTTGTAGTATAGGGGTAAATATTGTCTTCTGCTAAAATATTTGGCGATGGTTTTGGCATGCTCTGTTCTGTATGTACTTCTGAAACCTCTTTGTGTATAATAATTTACAAGAATAGGAGTTTGTATGTACGATTTTCTCTTTGAACTGGACGATTTTCAGAAACAGGCATGTGATTATATTTCTAACGGAGAAAGCGTTGTTGTCTGCGCTCCTACCGGTGCTGGCAAGACGGTTATTGCGGAACACGCTATTCATTGTGCTTTAAAGGAAGGGAAACGCGTTTTTTATACAACTCCGCTAAAAGCCCTTTCGAACCAGAAATACAGGGATTTTGCGGACAAATTCGGCGAAGATAAAGTCGGATTATTAACAGGTGATACTTCATGCAACCGCGGGGCGCAAATTGTTGTTATGACGACGGAGGTTTTCCGTAATATGCTTTACGGTACAAACTTTGGCTCTGTTACTGATAACCTCAAGGATGTTAAATATGTTGTTCTTGATGAAGTTCATTATATGAACGACGAGCAGCGCGGTACTGTTTGGGAAGAAAGTATAATTTACTGTCCGACAAATGTTCAGATTATTGCGCTCTCTGCAACCGTAGCAAACGCCGATGAATTAACTGGCTGGATTAACACTGTACATTCAAAGACGGAACTTGTTAATACCGATTTTCGTCCGGTTCCTCTGAGGTTTTTCTACTTTGACTCCTCGCAGCCTGATAAAATCTTGCCGTTATTTGCACCGGGCGGCGGATTGAATAAAAAAATCAAACCGGAAAAAAGAAGTTTTAAACATGGTAAAATGACTCAGAGAAGTGTCGTAAAAGATGTTATAAGAAATCTTCATGAGCGTGATATGCTGCCTGCTATATATTTTACGTTCTCCAGAAAAAAATGTGATGAACAAATGGAAAAATGTATTTCTCTTTCTCTTGTTACACCGGCGGAGCAGAAGAGGATAAGAGAAATTATTGATGAATACATTGCGGAAAACCCGTATTTATACAAAAACAAACATATTGATTATCTTTTATCGGGTGTTGCTTCTCACCACGCTGGGCTTTTACCGGGTTGGAAGGTTCTTGTTGAAAAACTGTTTCAGGAAGGTTTAATAAAAGTGGTTTTTGCAACGGAAACACTGGCGGCGGGTATCAATATGCCGGCGCGTTCTACTGTAATAAGTTCTATAAGCAAACGTACTGATTCCGGACACAGAACTCTTACCCCAAGCGAGTTTTTACAAATGTCAGGACGCGCGGGACGGCGCGGGATGGATGAAGTCGGTTATGTTACAATTGTAGGAACCCCTTTTCAGTCTCCGGATGAGGTTGCTGAACTTGTTTTAAGTGATGCTAATCCCCTTGAAAGCCGTTTTTCTCCGAGTTATTCCATGGTTTTAAACCTTTTGCAGCGATTTACTGTAGATGAGGCAAAAGAACTTATACTAAAAAGTTTCGGGTATTACTCTGCAGGCTCCCGGCTGTCTCCTTTGTTTGCGCAGCAGGAATTAAATGAAGAAAAAATAGAAGAGTGTGAAGCGTTCAAGTGTCCGCATAAATTTTCTAACGAGAATTTGCTGAGATATAACAAAGTTCGGGAAATGTACGTCGCAAACCGTCAGACACTTAAAACGATACGAAAACAGGAGCAGAAGAAAAAGCGCGAATTATCTTCCGAGTTTTATGAATTTGAAAAACAGACTAAAAAACTTCTTCGTGAAATGCACGCTTCGCCCTGTGATGTTTGTAAGATGTTTAAAAAACACATGAAATGTATTGAGGTTCTTGAGCGGTATAAGAAAAAACAGGACGCGCTAAATAAAGAAATTGAACGTAAGCGGGATATTTTCTGGAACATTTTTCTTGCTCACAGGGACGTACTGAAAGAGTACGGGTATTTAAAAGATGATTATCCGACGGAGCAAGGTGTTATGATTTCTCAGTTTCGCTCGGAAAATGAATTGTTTTTGGCACAGACAATATTCCGTAATGTGTATGAAGGCTTGACGCCGGCAGAACTTGCAAGTGTTGTTTGTGCAATCACTACGGAAGATATGCGAAATATAGAAATCCCCTATTTACCGCTCTCCCGTCCGGTTAAAAAGGCAATTAATAAAATAAAAGATATAAGGCGCGAGTTGGACAAGGTTCAGAAAAAGTACCTTATAGAAGATGTAATGTATATCAATACTTATTTCTGCGCCCTTATCGAAATGTGGGTTAACGGTGCAGAGTGGGATGATATTGTTGATCAGTCAAACGTCAGCGAAGGAGATCTTGTAAGAGCCTTTAAACGGGTTATTGATGTCTTAAGACAATTTTGCACAATACAAGGTGTGCCGGAAGATATTGTCTTTACTGCGCGTGAAGCAATTGACGGTATACAAAGATCGCCTATAGATATTGATAATTAATCAAGATTATTTGTAAAACCGGTAGATATAAGTACAATATTGTATTTGTTGCAAAGTTTAATCAGATCCGGCGTTGCAAAAGGAAGTATAACAACAGCAATTCTGCCCTGTGCAGCAACGTCAATATCATGCGGGGTTACATACCCGTCAACCGCCATAACAGCATCCTTTGAACCGTCGCAAGAGTAATCAAGCGCCATTTCCATTGCAGAACTGTGTACACCCTGAATGATTGCGGTTGTTTTAAATTCTTTTGAAATCACGACTGCGTTTGATTTTACATACTTTACAATCTTCCACGCAAAAACGGCATCTTCTATCTGTTCAACCGTCGGTTTTGCCTGAGACGCTACTTTAAAAGTGTCTTTTGAAAGTTCTTTTCTGTTAGGTTCTTCTACTATAGTTCCAAATGGTGTAACCGTAACTTTATCCGCTTTAAATTTTTTATACTCGGATAGCGGTGTTTTTATTATTACAAATCTTATTTCATGGAGTTTTAAGTACTCTATTGCGTTTTGCGTAAAAGCGGGAGCGGCAATTATGTTACCGGATGTAAGCATTTTAACAAAATCAGTGTCAACTTTTTCGCTTGCTGCAATTGCCGAGTTTTGAACATCAATCGGGTTTGAGTCTACTACCTTGTTAAGCGCCTCGGGAAGAGTCGGCGCAAGCGCGACACCGTAAACATGTGAGTTCCTTGCGGAAGCAACTGCCTTAACGTCAAAAAATTCGGAAACAACGGACAGCGCAAGTGTTAAACTTTTAATATCCGTGTAGGATAGTTCAAAATCTGCTTCATACTCAATCATATTTTCCGATTTGTACAATTTTGCACATTGGTGTTCGTTTATTCCTGATGATAATTCTCTTATTAATTCCAATTCTTCATTACTCATGATTATTTTACTCCATATTACCGGTATTTGCCTGCTCGCCTGTTGTATTGTTATTGTTTTCGGAAGTTTCGCTTACCCCCGGGGCTGTTAATGTTATTGTATTATTTTGTTTAACAGGCACCGGCGCGGTTTCAGCCTGTTTAGGCGCAGGTTGCGGTATTTGAACCTTTTGCTGCTCTTCCGTATTATTATTTCTTTTTAGACCAGGTAAAGAAATATTTATTTTGGGTACATCCATTTTAGGCAGGTCAATTTGGGGAGCATCAAGTTTTTTTACATCATCTTTCTTTTCAAATGCTTTTTTTGCATCACTTGGTGCAATGATTTTTATGGACTCGGCTTTAAATGCATCTAAAGCAACAGGAGGATAGTCAAAGTCATGATTTCCGTAAGGCGCTGTTGCCGTAAGCATTATATCTTTCCAGATGAGTGCAGGAACTGTACCGCCGGTTAGTGAGCCTCTGGAGTTATCATCGTTTCCTACCCAGACACCGCAGACAATATCCGGTGTGTATCCCATAAAATAAGCATCTTTATAATTGTCTGTAGTTCCGGTTTTTCCGGCAGCGGGTTTCCCAATATTTGCCGCAGTACCTGTACCGTACTGAATTACGGTTTTTAACATTGCGGTCATCTTTGCTACTGTTTCATAGTCTAAAACTTTTACGGATTTTGTACGTGGGGCTTCATATATAACCTTGCCGCGTGATGTTTCTATTTTTTCAATCGCATAGGGTTCAACTTTATATCCGCCGTTAGCAAAAATTCCGTATGCTCTTGTCATTTCAAACAGTTTAACACTGTGCGACCCTAATGCAATTGTGTAATCGTATGGCATAGGTGTTGTAATTCCCATCATTCTTGAAAGCTGAATTACATTCTTTACTCCGACTATATCCATCATCCTTGCGGCACATACGTTTGAGGAAATCATTAATGCCGTGTAAATGGGAATGGAGCCTCTGTATTTATTGCCGTAGTTCCTTGGAATCCAGTTGCCTACTTTAAACGGTAGGTCATCAAGTCTGTCATTCGGTCCATAGCCTTTTTCAAGACCTGCGGCATAGATAAACGGCTTAAATGCCGAACCGCTCGGACGGAGGGATTGTGTAACCCTGTCATATTGAGATTTTGTGTAATCTTTACCGCCTGCGTATGCCAGAATTCTACCGTCGACAGGAGAGAATACGAATGCTGCAGCCTGATTTTTGTCTGACTTAAGTCCCCAGGCATTCATATTTTTCAATATTGCCTCATTTGTTTTTATCTGGGTTTTGTAATCAAGGGTTGTTGTAATTTTATAGCCGCCGGTTGAAATATCTTCGTCTGTAAATCCGAGTTTTTCAAGTTCTTTCATTACGTAATCACAGAAATAAGGTGCCTTATTCAGGGCATATAATGAAGGTATGCTTGACAGGTTTATAGGGGCTTCTTTTGCGCTGTTATATGTATCTTTGTCTATGTATTTCATTTTATACATACGACCCAATACCTGATTACGTCTTTGTTTTGCAAGTTCTATATCATTGAACGGCGAATATACAGATGGTGCCTGCGGCAGCCCTGCAATTAAAGCCATTTCAGGTAGTGTAAGCTGATTTAATTCTTTGTTAAAGTATATTTTTGCGGCTGCTTCTACACCGTAAGCGCCTGAACCTAAATAAACATTGTTTAAATAAAGTTCCAGAATTTTATCTTTATCAATAGTTTTTTCGATTTGTGCGGCAATTTTTATTTCTTTGATTTTTCTTGTTAAAGTTCGTTCATTGCTTAAAAACAGCATTCTTGAAAGCTGCTGGGTAATTGTGCTGGCACCCTGAACAACTTTCCCTGCAAGAATGTTAGCTATTATAGAACGTGAAAGCCCGAATAAATCGTAGCCAGGGTGGGAGTAAAAATGTTTGTCTTCTGTTGCAATGAGAGCTTGAATTAAAGGCTTGGGAACTTCTTTTAACGTAGTTTTTGAGGACGAAAAAGCTGTAAATGTTTTTATGACTATCCCGTCATCGGAATAAATCTGGGTTACCATATTTGGTGTAAAACTTTCAAGTTTGCTTATCGGGGGGAGTGTCATTAAATAAACTTTAAGAACAATCAACCCTGCAAGTATTATTGAGATAAAAACTACTATTAGTTTTGTTATTAGTGATATTATCGGATTTGGCGTATTTTTTCGCCCGCCCTTTTTATT
>CALUTH010000045.1 GCA_944323635.1 Candidatus Gastranaerophilales bacterium | reverse complement strand
GATCCGAAACCTGATCCGAAACCTGATCCGAAACCTGATCCGAAACCTGATCCGAAACCTGATCCGAAACCTGATCCGAAACCTGATCCAAAACCTGATCCGAAACCTGTTACACCAAGTAAAGGCGGCGGCGGTGCTGACCACACATTAATACCTGTAATAGAAAACATACCAAAAGATACTCCATTAAAGCATGAAAGTACTATGAATACCAATATAACAAATAATGGTGTTACTACCAGTAAAAATTCAGCTAATGGATTGAAAGGAGGTAGTCCAATAGAAGCGTGGTACTAAACTCTAAAATTATAATCCGTTTAATATCGAGGGTAAAATTTACCCTCGATATTTTATTTCTTATCTATATTACAATTAACAATATAAACTTTATAAATAATACTGATAACAATACAAATCAGAATTTTATCAACAACCGTTTATTAAATATACAGGAATAATCTCTTTTTATACGTCAGAAAGAGCTTCAAGTGCAGCTATTTTCATTACATTAGCATCAGGAGTTCTGCCTGTCCAGATGATTTGTGCTCTCTGCGCCTGCATAATAAGCATATCAAGCCCACCTATTGTTCTCAATCCGTGTTTTTGCGCCATTGATATAAGTTTTGTTTTAGTCGGGTTATATACTATATCATAAACTATTGTCTCCGGATTTAATTTCTTTATATCACTTTCTTCCAGCGGACTTTCATTCATCATATACCCGCGCATACCGATAGGAGTACTGTTTACAATTATTGCTGTATGTGACAAGTCTCTTATATTCTGTATTTGATACGCATTAAATTTTATATCGGAAAACTGTGCCCTTAAATAATTAAGAGTTTGGCTGGAGTTAATGATATTTCTTGTATACATATCAATTTCCGAAACCCCGAGTTCTGCAAGTCCGACTGCGGCTGCACGTGCAGCACCGCCTGTTCCAAGGATGGAAGCGTTTTTATTTTTAAGGTTATATTCAAGCGGAATTGCCATCTTAAAACCGTAAATATCGGTATTATACCCGAACAATGTTTTATCCGCATTTATTTTTACGGTATTAACGCAGCCCGCTATATTTGCATAATCGTCTATTTCATCAAGAAAAAGCGATACCGGGACTTTTAGCGGAATTGTTACGTTAAACCCCGTATAGTTCTGGGTTTTCAAAAACTTTATCCTTGAAATCAAGTCCTCGGGAGGGGTTTCCAATACGTCATAAACACCTTCTACATCAATACTTTTCATAGCCGCATCATGTATGGCTGCCGATATAGAATGCCCGAGAGGGTAGCCGATTATTCCTAATTTAAACATTTTTCACTCCGAATATAGGTCTATTGTATCATATTTTTTAATCTTTTAAAAGATATAATTTATTCGAAAATCAAAAATAAAAATAAGCGAATACCGCAAAAACAAATCAATACGAATATACTTTATTTCTAATATAGACAAATACTGTCTAAAATTTTGATTATTACAGAATAAACATCTTAAATTGCCAAATATTTTACAATTTAAATAGTCTAAATAAGGATAAAAGTGTATTGAGTAAAAAAATTAATTTTTGTTAAATTACGGCATTCGGTTTTTATTTTTGCTAAAATTGTAACGGTGTAATATGAAGAGACTTATTTTAACAGTATTATTTTTAATAATAAGCTTTGTTATAAATCTTGCGGGAGCGGTACAGGCAGAGGATGTACTAAAAATTAATTCCGTGCATTTTGACAACTCCGACAAACTCATATTTATATCAGCGTCTGCACCGGACGGCGGAAAAATGGATATAAAAACAAACACCCTTAAACAGCCTAACAGAGTATATTTTGATATAGAAAATGCAATTCTTACAGGTTCTAAAAGGGATTTTGTATTTGAAAGAAGCCCTGTTATGGAAATTGTAGTCTCACAAAATACAACTTCACCGCCGGTAGTAAGAGTAGTTATTACACTTGAAGAAAGCGCATCAGCCTCCGATATAAAAGTTTTACAGATAGACGGCAACATTGTAATAAAATACAATGACAAACTTAATGTAACCGGAAATTATTTCAGAACTATATTCAGAGATTTTAGAAAATCAACAAATGATTATTATGAGTACTTAAAAATTTATTCACAACAAATAGAGAGAAATACTATTCCAATAGTAAAACCCGATACAGACAAAAAACTTCTTGAAGAAATACAAACATCAATACAAAATACAACACTTGCCAACACTGACGGCATAAACTACGACACAGTAAAAAAAACAGGTATAAATACAAACCTTAAAACAGGGTATTATCTTAAACTTGTAAAATACCAGAATAACGGTGTATTAATACAAGGACTCGGGCAGGCACAGATTGAAGCACCGGCATTTCTGTCAAATCCTTCAAGAGTTGTAATAGATATGCCCAATACCTATGTAGACCCATCTGTCAGAAACAAAGAATTTCTTATGGGTAATACCGGAGAAACTGTAAAAATAGGACAGTTTGAAGTAAACAAGGCACGTATAGTAATAACAACAAATCAGACTTCCAAATACCTGCCTATATTCTCACCCGACAATCAGTCTTTATTTATAATAAACACAGATAAACTCAGTTCCGCGTACATTTCTCAAACAAAAACAAACATTAACGGGTATTTTAACAAAAGAATAGACAGATATACAAACGAATTTGTATTATCATTTACAAAACCCGTTGTAGTCGGTATAAGAAGAAATCCTGACTCTTTTACCGCGTATTTTTTAAACGCCGTAAGTTATAATGAACAAGAATTTAGGAATGCTCTTTCACAGGCAGGACTTAAAGATGTTAAACTCTCTTTAATGTCAAATATAGGAATAAGAATGACCTGCCCGCTTTCAAGAGACAAAGTAATAAGGTTTGACGAAAGTCCGGACGGCAAAGCGGTAAAACTCGTTGTAAGTTCCCCGACACCAACGCCGATATTCAGAAACAAAAAACAAAAAGGTTCCGTAGTTCTTGACGCGGGACACGGCGGCACTGATTACGGCGCAATAAGAGCCGGTATAAACGAAAAAGACATAACTCTTGATGTAACAAAAATGGTTGAGGCAATTCTTCAGGAAAAAGGTTACAAAGTTTATATGACAAGAAGCGACGACAGCGGGCCGTCCTTGCAGGAAAGAGTTGACGTCTGCGAAGATAAAAAACCTGATATATTTGTAAGTATTCACGTAAATTCATCGGTTAAAAATGATATTTACGGTATAGAAACACACTGGTATCACGATTACAGCCTTGAACTGGCACAGATTGTACACAAACACCTGATAAAAAATATTCCGTCTACAAAAGACAGAGGATTGTTTCAATCTAAATTTTATGTTATAAATCATACGACAGTTCCTGCAATACTGGTAGAAATGGGCTTCATATCAAACGATGCGGAACGCGCCAAACTTGTTACGGAAAAACACAAGCAGCAAATAGCTAAATCTATAGCAGAGGGAATAGTTGAATACATTAGTTCAAAAAAATAGCAGAGAATTACCTGTAGGTTTTTGCGATTCAGGTGTCGGCGGATTATCCGTATTTGCAGAATTTAAAAAGCTGATGCCTGCGGAAAATACCATATACTACGGGGATTTAAAGAATGTTCCCTACGGCTCAAAATCCAAGTCTGAAATAATAGGATACTTAAGAACAATTCTTGACTTCTTTAAAACCAAAAACGTAAAAGCTGCAGTACTTGCCTGCAATACTACTTCTGCAGCCGCGTACGAAGAATTAAAAAATAATTACGATTTTAAAATATATCCGATTATTCAATCATCAGCAAAAATACTTGCAGAATTAAACGTTAACAAACTCGGTGTATTTGCAACCTCCGCAACCGTTAAATCAGGCGCGTACGAAAGAGAAATAAAAAAATACAATCCAAATATGCAGGTTTACACAAAGGCATGCCCCGGGTGGGTTGAAATTGTTGAAAACAAAACTTTTAACACCAAAGAAAGTACAGAACTTGTAAAAAAATACTTTGATGAACTGATGGAAAATAACCCGCAAAAAATAGTTCTCGGCTGCACGCACTACCCGTTTCTTACGGGCATGCTCTCAAAACTAGCAGACAGCAGTCTTTTTATAGATCCCGCCATGTTTTTTGTTGAGTCTATAAAAAAAGATTTAACGGAAAAAAGCCTTGATAATTTGTCAAAAGAAGAAGGAAAAGAAGAATTTTACGTAAGCGCAAACCCTGAACAATTCAGAGTTTCAGGTGAATTATTTTACCATATAAATAATCTGCCAGTATTACTATAAATTCAACTATATAAAAGTTAATATTCTTTTGCATGAGATAAACAGTTTTAGTATTATTAAAAGTATGGGAACAGCAGTTAACGAAGCAGTCGAAATTTGGGATAGCGTAAAGGAGGAACTAAAGAAAACAGTTCCTGAAACCTCCTATCCGTGGATAATGCCGCTTGAACCGGTAGGGTTTGAGGATGATAAAATTACATTCCTGACCGGTGCATCTTTTGCGGTGCAAATTATCAGAAAACACCACTACAAACAAATAACGGACGCTTTTAAGGCTGTAACAGGAAGAGATATTAAGTTTGATATTATTGTTGATTCAAAAAAATCTGAAGAACTTAAAAAACAAACCGAAAAAATAAACAAAAAATATTTTGACAAAGAAACCCGCGAGCGCGCAATGGATAACCTTGCAATTATGCAGTCCGCGGCAAACTTAAATCTTAAATACAAATTTGAAAACTTTGTTGTAGGCGAAAATAACAAAATGGCGCACGCTGTAGCTTACGAGGTGGCAAAAGAGCCCTGTAAAAAATTCAACCCGCTGTTTATTTACGGCGGCTCAGGGTTAGGTAAAACCCACTTAATGCAGGCTATCGGGCACTATATAATAACCCATTACCCCAAGATGAAAATAAGATACATAAAAACGGAAGAGTACGTCAACGAACTTATTAACAACCTCAGAATGGGAGGAAATTCAGCTGAAAGAATGTCAAAATTCCGTCAAAAATACAGAAACGTAGATGTTCTCCTAATTGATGACATTCAATTTGTTGAATCAAAAGAACGCACGATGGAAGAAATTTTCCACACTTTTGACACGCTCTACAATAAAAACAAACAAATAGTTATAACCTCCGACCGTCTGCCAAAAGATATTCCAACCTTAACGGACAGGTTGCGCTCGAGATTTGAAATGGGTATAATTGTTGACCTGCAGCCGCCGGATTTTGAAACAAGAATTGCAATCCTTAAAAATCTTGCATCGCATGAAAGAATTGAAATGCCGGACGATGTCTGCGAATATATTGCAAAAAATTTCTGCGACAATGTACGCGAGTTAGAAGGAGTTTTCAACAAGGTTTCCGCTTACGCAAGTATCAGCGGTGTACCGATAACCCTCGATTTTGCTAAATCAACACTCAAATGTGAAGAAAATAAAAAGAAAATAACAATTGATGAAATAGCAAAAGTCTGCGCCGAGTACTACAATGTAACAGTAAAAGACCTGAAAAGTTCACAGCGCTCCCAGACAATTTCACTTGCGCGTCAGGTTGCCGTTTATCTTACCCGCGAAACCACCGGCATGAGTTATGTTAACATCGGTGAATTCTTTGAGAAAAAACACCCGACTATGCTTTTCTCATACGAAAAAATAAAAAAAGAGTTAATTACAGACAGGCGCCTGAGAGAAGATTTGCGGGAAATAAAACAAGTCCTCAAGCTCGAGGGGTAGGGGGGTAAATGTATCTGCCGCGTTAGGAATATATACTTTTGGAAATTATAAATTTCCAACATATTACAAATTTATTAAATTAACCTTTCTTGTTTTGTAAATATTTTTTAATAAAATTATTAACAAAAAGCAATATTAGAAACCTGAATATTTTTATTTAAATAAGGGAATTTTATAATGACAAAAATAGGAGTAATTAAAAACGGACTCAGGAGTTTATACAAAACTTCAAAAGGTAAAATAGATACTAAATCTTTAGGTTGGATAAGACCTGACGGAAAAATTAATTTCCAATCAGAAGAAACAGCCTTAAACTATGCTAAAAATAGGGCCTTACAAGGATTAAACGCCCCAATACCTTATGAAAAAGGTGCTATAATAAAAGGAAACACTGTCATCGCAGATATTAAAGGCTCCGGTAATGTAATTGATTTAAGAAAAATGAACCTGGCAGAACTTAAAGATACTACAGTTATACACGGACACCCTAAACCAATGCCGTTAAGTATTTATGATCTTTCAACAATGCTCATAACAGGTCAAAAAGCTATTTATGCAATTAATAAAAGCGGCGAATATTCAAAATTTACAAAACTGCCATCCATTTTTGAAAAATTGCCATTTAAAAAATTAAGAGAATACCTGATAAAAAGTGAAAGAAGGGGCACTGTAATACTAGCCCAAAAAGCATACACAAAAGTATTGAAACCGGTTACTAAAAAAATTATGACAATAGGTAACGAATTAAATGAAGAATTGCGGCAGCTTTTACAAAAATCTGATGAAAAAACTAAAAAATTAATAATGAAACATATACAACAGTTTAAAAAAGATTGTTATATTAATACATCTCAAATGCCTGAAGATATAAAACCTTTCTTTGAAAAATTAAAAAATACAGACAACTATGAAACTAAATTATCAATACCTGTAATTCATCGTTTTTGGCTTAAGAAAGCAGAAGATTTCGGTGTAAAATACGAAACCAATTTTTCAAATTTAGTATAAATAGTTTAAATATCATGTGCTGGAAAAATATTATGTTTAATTGCAAATAAGTTTTCAAAACAAAATACTTTACTGCCTCTAATAATTTTATATTAATTACTCATGGCAATTTTCAACAAATAAAGTATAGAGTTATTACTACATTTTTTCCAAAGATACATTTATTTTATCAGACTGATATACAGATTGAATCATAGTCTCCCAATCTTCTTTTTTAAACAAACCACCTTCAGGGTCTATCCAGTTATCAATGACATAACATTCGTTAGTATCTTTATTTTTTAGTAATACTGCAACATGAGAAGTATACCCTGCTTCAGTACCATTAGTATAGGAAGCATCAATAGTTATTTCCGAAACATCATATTTATCAGGAAATTTTTGTTTAATAATATAATTAACTAATATTGCAGCTTCTCCGCAATTTGCAAATTTTGACGCTCTTATTTTATTAATCATTTCCTGTATTGCTGTTTCAGGATTATCACTATATTTACAATTAAATCTTAAAACATCATATCCGTTTATTTCTTGCTCTGACAATTCAATATTTAATACACCGCTTCTCGATGTAGATACTAAATATCCAAATTTATCAAAATACTCATTTACTATAAACCTTGCATCAGAAAGAAGTTCTGTATTTTCAGTTTCATTATTTAGAATATTAAACTTATTAGTAAACTCCTTAAGTCTACTTTTTCTATGTTCAGCAATTTCTGATTCCTGAGGTACAACCTTATATTTATCATTTGTTACTTTTATTACTTGTTCTAAAAATTCCTTAACATCATCTGTTGTTACAGATTTATCCTTTAGAGTTTTATTATCATTTGTTAATGTTTTGTTTAAAAACATTTCTATTTCTTTATTATCAAATACCGAATTTTTATTAATAGCAGCAAAGCTATCAAAATAACTGTACATTTGATAACATTCACTTGCTTCTAGTTTATTATTTTTATTTTTATCAAAAAGGGAAAATAATATATTGTTTTTTTTATTTATACAAACATCTTTATTTAATAACCAGCCGCTATTTTTAAATGGTTTTAACCACTTTGTCCGCTCGTTAAGCTCTATATATTTTGGTGTAAATAAACTATCAAAGTCACTCATAAATAATATAAGTATTTACATACAGGCTTAATTTCTACTAAAATAAAAATTGTAACATATCTTTACATAAATAACCAGTATTGATTAAAGAAACTTACAACATTATTATGAAGTTGAAAAATTTATTCGAGTGTCCATATAATTTAATATAATAAGTTATCTACACTTATTATATTAATAATAATTATATATATAATTAATTAAAATAATAATCGTAATAATAAGGATAAATTATTTGTAGAAAGAGGGGTAAATTCAAATAATAACAATACTTTTAATTGTCAAAAGATTGTAGAATTTTGTTTAAAAAGATTGTCAAAAGATGTCAAAAACTTGTCAAAATTTTCGGATTTTATAAAATAACAAAAAATTCTCTACAATTACAAACAACTTATAGACAATTATTTACATTTTTTCTACAATAATAATTGAAATGGCAAACAAGATTTTAGTTATTGATGACGACAGAGCGATAAATGAGCTTATAAAAATAAACCTTGAACTTGCAGGGTATAAAGTTGTTCAATGTTTTAACGGGATAGACGGTTTTCAGACCGCAAAACAGGAAGAACCTTCCTGTATAGTTCTCGATGTTATGATGCCGGAGGTTGACGGATTTACGGTTGCGCAGAGAATTCGCCAGTGCCCCGAAATTGCAGACACGCCGATTATCATGCTTACGGCGCTCTCTCAGCTTAATGATAAGGTCAAAGGTTTTGATACCGGCGTTGATGATTATCTCTGTAAACCCTTTGAAATTGAAGAACTTATGGTGAGAATCAGAGCACTTCTTAAACGTTCGGATAAAATACCTAAATCCGCCGCAACAAGAGAACTCTTAACCTACAAAGAAATTACGCTTCTGCCTGAAAACTACAGCGTTAAAATCAACGACAAAATCCAGAAACTTACCCCGATTGAGTTTGATATTTTTAATGTACTGTTTCAAAACCACGGTACAATTGTTGCCGGTTCAAAACTCCTTAAAGACATCTGGGGATACGAGCCGGATGATAACCTTGAAACAATAAGAGTGCACATAAGACACCTGAGAAGCAAAATAGATAAAATATCCGACGGCAAAAAATACATTGAAACAGTTTACGGCGGCGGGTACAAATTAAATATTTAGTTTATTTAGTACAAAATCCGCTTTTTTCAGTAAACTCATGGTATTTTTTTTGATTTTGTACTATAATTTAATCGGGCGGGGGAAAATAAAAACTGCCGTACAGGTAAAGAGACAATGTAAAATCCAGTAATAATTAAACTATAAGTCGGTGAAGGAGTATCATAATGAAGTTTTCGGTAGAAAAAGATGTAATATTAAACGGTCTTAAGATTGTTGAGCGCGCGACTGTTCCGAAAGGATTGCAGCCTGTTCTCGCTAACGTGCTTATAGAAAGCGTTTCTTCCGATACTCTTAAACTCTCCGCAACCAGTTTTGATTTGACTGTAGTTACAAACATTAATTGTCAGGTTGAGCAGGAAGGAAAAATTACTCTTCCTGCTAAAAAGCTTTCTGATATTATTTCAAGACTCGGCAACGCGCCTGTTAATTTTGACATAAATGAGGACAATATAGCAGTTATTACAAGCGGAAAATCAAAGTTTGATATAATAGGTATTTCCGCTGCAGAATTCCCTGCAATAGAGGATGAATTAACCGAAGGCGAAAGTATAGAAATTGAAATGAAACCTTTTGTAACCTGCGCAAGAATGACAAGTTTCGCTGCCGCAGGTTATGAAACAAATAACCTCCTCTCAGGCGTAATATGTTCTATCAATGATAAAATTCTTGAAATGGCTTCAACCGACGGAAACAGACTTGCTAGAGCAAAAGAATTTGTTAAAAACGAAGAAAACAAAGATTTTTCAATGATTGTTCCGTCAAAAATTCTTTCGGAATTTATCAGAATGACATCGTACGTTGAAGACGAAAATGTTATTATTTCAAAAGAAAAATCAAGAATAATCTTTAAAACAGGCACAACAAAACTTATATCCAGACTTATGGAAGGTCAGTACCCGAAATATAACCAGCTTATCCCGACAAGTTTTGCCAAACAGGCGCTTGTCAGCCGTGACAAACTTATATCCGCTCTGGAAATTGTTTCAACTATGATTGATGAAAAGACAAGCATAGTAAAGTTTGAGTTTACTGACGGCGTATTAAAAATGAACGCTGATACACCGGATGCCGGCGCCAGTGAAGATAAAATAGAAATATCTTACAGCGGCGAAGATATGCTGATTGCATTCAATTACCGCTACCTTCTTGATTTCTTGAAAATTGCGGAAGTGGAAGAAGTATTGATACAAATGAATACCAATCTATCTGCTACGGTTCTCAGACCGAAGAGTGAAGAAGATTATCTCTATCTGATTATGCCTGTACAACTCCGGGGGTAAATGTATCCGCTACGTTGGGATATGGACTACTAGAATTGTAGGTTGGGCTGAAAGCCCAACAATAACTAATTGTCGGTAATACGATGACGAGCGTAAGTTAATATAATAGGTCGGGCTTTAGCCCGACAATTACGTTGAGCTGAAAGCACAACCTACTACTCTTGTTTTCCGGTAAGATTTCGAAACGAGTTCGGAATGACAAAAGCAGGGTGCGGTAAATAACAAATTTTACTTAAAATTCAAACTTTGATACATCGACCAGTTCAGGAAGTGTCACACCAAGCGCTTTTGCAATTCTGTCCAGAGTCTCCAGTGACGGTACACTCGTTGCCCGCTCTATCGAACCTATCGATGTTTTACTTAAATCGGCTTTTTCCGCAAGTACTTCCTGCGACATGCCAAGTTTTACTCTGAGCAATTTTATATTTAAGCCTACTTTTTTAGTTATATCACCTGTTCTTGTCATATTTATTAAGTGTACCTGTTATTTATTAACTATACTTATCTTTTCAATTAGTATAATAATTTATTGACTAAATTTATACAAGAAACTATACTTAAATAATAAAGAAGTAAACTTATTTAAAAATAAAGGAAACTTAATAATGTTAATAGAAGACTTACTTGGGGAGATGGAAGAACCTGTTACAGGCATGAAAATAATCACTGATAAAATAGCAAACGAAATATTAAATAACCGCGATATATTTTATTCAAACGAGCGCCAGAAAGAATTTAACGAACTAAAAGGGTTATGTTCCGTCTTATCTATAGCAAATAATCATATAAAAACTCTTCTGCACGGTTATCAAACTAAAGTTAATAAATATTACGGGGAATTAATAAGCAGTGAAATCTGATTATTTTAAACTAAAGTGCAAAATCTCCGTGTTTTTTAATATGTTCAATAAGTCCGCCATCATTTAAAAGTTTAACCATCACATCCGGCAGCGGCTGGATTTGTATAATAGTACCCTTAGTGAGGTTATTAATAACCCCGGATTTTATATCCAAATCAAGTTCATCACCCGCATCAATACCGTCGGTGTCGCATTCTATGGCAAGAAGTCCGATATTAATAGCGTTTCTGTAGAATATACGTGCAAAACTCTTTGCAAGAACTGCGCCAACGCCTGCAATTTTAATAATCTGCGGTGCATGTTCGCGCGATGAACCAAGCCCGAAATTTGAACCGGCAACAACAAAATCACCCTTTTTCATATTTTTTGCAAAATTCTCGTCCGCGTCTTCCAACACGTGTTTTGCAAATTCGTTCAAATCTGAGCGCAGGTGAAACAAACGCCCCGGTGCAATGTGATCTGTTGAAATATTGTCTCCGAATTTGAAAGCTTTACCGGTTAATCCCATTTTATTATCCTCTTTTCTTTTTTACTAATTATACCATAACCACGCAGTCTGTCCTATATTATTCGGAATATAAAAATACAGATATGCGGATTGGGCTGAAAGTTAACAAGCAATATTATTGCATCCTATAGACTTTATATAGAAAAAATGAGCAGAATAAGCAACATGTTTTTACCCCTTGCCATCAAATTGCCGCCTTTTTGCCACTATTTTACCATGAAATTGCCGCAAATACCGGACGGGTAACAGGTAAGGCAGAAATTTTACTCTAACCAAACAAAAATATTTACCCCTGTTGTTTATTTTTAAAAATGTTTATAGTATAGTATAATTTAGTCAGCCGAAAATGAGAGGAAATAAGTATGACAAGAGAAGCGTCTTGTGAATTGGAAAACGAATTGTTTAAAAGCGTGTATGATAAAACGCCTGATTACGTAAAGAATCTCAATTTGATTGATTTTAATAACGAAGGCGAATTTGTTTTTACGCTCAAACGTGAGTATTTGAATCCTTATGACGCTAAGAAAAACCCCAGAGGACTTAATTTAAAAGAATGGTTCGAAGGTTATGCGAAGGAAGCACGTGTGTCAACCGCAGGAATAAGAGGACCTCAAAATATACTATACCCCCAGGATACAAGATTCCCGATTAACCTTGTCGGCATTGTACTTGCGACACTGGCTAAGGGACTTGTGTTAAAACAAAAATACCCTGATAAACAGATTGTAAAACTTGCAGGGAGCGAAGTAAGATATAATTCGGCGCTTTATCTTGAAGCTATTGCAAGAATACAGGCAGCGCTCTGTATAAGAACATTAACTATGCCGGAGAGAAAAACCATGCCTATATGGCTTGCATCGTTCTTGGCGTTTAAGTTAGACCTTGCGGGCGGTGAATACATTACATCAAGCCACGGTATTTCAGTAAAAACCGCTACAAAAGACCTTAACAATCAGGGCAGCCAGTATTTGCCGGATGAGTCCGCAGAATTTGTAGAGAAAATACAGGAAATATTTGACGAAGTTGAGAAAAAAGGCTCTTATCAAATAAAGATTTCGGCAAAGAATGACCCGCTTATTGATGAACTTGTACTTTCAAAACTCAATAACGGTATTGATTTGTATGTTGAATACCTCAAATCCGGTGTTGCATCAAACCTTGAACATCTTAAAAAGATGAATAACAAAATAATGGTTGAATGCGTTGGCGGGTGTGCTTACAATACTTTGAGCAGAGTACTTGAAGCACTTGAAATCGATGACAAGTTTGCATGGAACAATACTGCCGAAGATCCGTTCTTCCATTCAATCGGCAAATATGACCATGACCCTAAAGGAAATAAAGCTTTTTATGATTATTCGGTTGATGCAACGGTTGTTGCACAGAGACCGGACGGCAGCGATTACTTCCCTGTGATTGAAACGCTCCATTATCCGGAAGTTTTAAAATCCTACCCGTTAGGAACGGTAGTATTAATAACCGACCCTGACCATGACAGGCTTACGGTATGTCAGATTGAGGCTACTGGAAATATCCCTGCGCTTGATGAACTCGGTGTTTCTTATCTGAAACTTGATGAGGACAGAATTTTAACCGTTTATACCGCAAATCAGTCATTCCTTATGCTTATGGAATACCGTATTCGCCAATTAAAACAAAACGGCAAACTCAACGACCATCCGCGGTTTATGATTAAGACTACCGCATCGGCGCTTTCATGGGACGAATGGGGCAGACACCACGATGTAAGAGTGGTTAATGTTCCGGTAGGGTTTAAAGAAATCGCTAACATTATGAAAAAAGTTGAACTTCAAATCAAAAACGACCCTGAATCGGAAGTTATTGTTGAAGATGTTTTCGGAAACAAAATAAACCTTGGTGTTCAGCCGCGTTTGATTTTTGGCGGAGAAGAATCAGGCGGCATGATTATGGGTGCTGAGGAGTTAATCGAGTCAAAGGCTGGCAGAAAAGCCATAGCAATGCGCGAAAAGAGTGCTACAGAGGCTATTATTGTAGCGTCATGTCTTGCCGCAAAACTTGAAGAAAACAATGAAACAATGTCTCAGTACTTGCAAAATATCTTTGAATCTTGTAATATTAAATCGATTTATGATGTACGCGAAGATATTTCGTACTATAATGAATCTGAGCCGGATATTGAGAAGCTTAAGGCTGATAAACTGGAAGGCGAAAAACAGAGAACGAAAAACGATTTGTTCTATTTATCCCTTGCAATCGCTTGTAAAGAAGGCATTGTAACACTGGACAATGTAAAAGAAATCCTTAACGATGCTTTCTTAACGCTTGAATTTGATAACTTGAAATCAATTAAGTTTGTGGGCGACGGTACGTACCTTGAATTTGATAACAAATACGTGGAAATCCGTCCTTCGGGCACTGATGCAAAAACAAAAGCGTACGCGGGCGGTGATAACCTTGAAGAGATTACCAAGTATGCAAAAACTCTAGGTAACTATTCAGGCGAAAGAACACTGTTACATAAGAAATACATCTCTGAGGAGTTCTATAACAACTCAAAAGAAACAGCAATGGAATATTATTTGAGTTTTGTAGATAAAGGCGCAAATAACGAACCTTTTGAAATCCCTCAATATGATTTCTAAACAAAGTTAAATTAGGAGTTTATAGCCTGCCGGAACATGGTTTCGGCGGGTTTTCTTTATGCTGCGGGGAGATACAGATGCCATCTTTTAGATGTATATTTACTGTTCTCCGGTGTCAGTATAAAAAAGATATTTTTTATTTATTTATGTATCAGAATATAACAAATATGAAAATATATAAAAGCGAGGGGGTTGAAATCCTCCTCGCGGTAGGTTATAATGTTATTGAGTCACCTTGCCGCAGGTTGTGGTCCTGCGTGTAAGGTGACTTGCCATTAAAATTTAGTCATTTTATAGTTTTTCTTTCCACCTAATATTACTTCAATTATATGATCTAGCATTTTTCCATTATATTCACTTATTAAATGTTCATAATAGCGATCTTTTTCTCCTTTATCATTACTTGTACCAGTTAATTTAGCCTTTTTTAACATTTTTTTCAATTGAGGATATAATTCCATAACATGTGCTTTGTTTTTACCAGCATTTCCAGAGTTAAAATAAATGTCACCATATCCCTCTTTATGTACTGATGTTCCTTGTAAATAGTCTTTATAATATTGTCTGCCTTTATTATAATATTGTCTATAATTCTGATCGGTCATTTCATCAAACGCCTTGTGATGTGTAAGCCCAAAACCATCTATTGAACGTTTCGCATAACCTGCTGTCGTTCCGGTCAAGCCGCCGCCTGCGACTCCTAATACTCCGCCTTTTACTGCCCCGCCTATAACATTTTCATCATTCATCATTGCGTTACCGGCACCGCCTATTGTTCCCGATAAACCGCCGCTTACTATTCCGCTTGCTATTTCATTTGCAATCCTTTTTCCCAGTTTTGGTGCAAGTTTTGCTGCTATTTGTGCTGTCATTTTAGGTACGCCAACTGCAGGTACAAATGCACTGCCAATTTCAAGCGCTGCTCCGCTATAATCTTTCAAGTTTCCGAGTAATCGTTCACGTTCTATTTCATCGCGTTCTTTTGCATATTTTTCTTTGATAGCCCTTATTTCTTCTATCTTTGAGTAATCATCTCCTTGTTCATTATATCTTACTCCGCCCTGTAATGTTTTGGTTTCCGGCTCCTTCCAACTATCCATCCATTTGTCGACCATTGCATCTATCCTTGCTTTAGTTTCTTTCGGGGTACCAAGTGCCGGTTTATTTGGATTAGCAAAATGATGACCATTTTTTGAACGATAGTGGGCTCTTACCGGTGTTCCGTCATCGCGTGTATACGCTCTGACGTACACAACATCACTTGAATTTCTTAATTCTTCATCGCGGGGAAATCCTATTTCTCCATACTGATAATCAATTGCTTTTCTGTAAAAAGCGTCTTCATCCTGCGGGATGTTTACTACATCTTCAAAGCTGAAAATCCTGCCGTCGTTTGTTTCTTTGTTGTAATAATTTTCTAAACTACCCATTTGTCTCCTTTCTTAACCTTAAGCAACGCTGTATACACCTGTATACAACGTTCTTGAGGTAAATGTTTTTAACTACGTTTCTATACTACCAAATTTTGCAGAAAAACCCGTCTTACTCGGCGGCATTAAACGGCGTTACGTAACGAAAACTCAACGTTTCCGTTACTTCAGCCTCTGCCGCCTCGCGCAAGAAATATTACGAAAACTTTTCTTACTCACTCGCGTTGAACGGGTCTACAGGCAAAAACTCACGTTTTGCCTTTCGCCCCTCGCTCGTTCGCGCTAC
>CALUTH010000044.1 GCA_944323635.1 Candidatus Gastranaerophilales bacterium | reverse complement strand
ACGACCAGCATAACAACCATCATCTCCATAAGAGAGAATCCGTTTTTTGTGCCACACAACTTATACATTCTAATATCTTCCTCGCTATTTCAATTGCACTTAATAACTATTACCAAGTTATTTATATTATACATGTCATGATTTAACATATTTGTCAATATATAGTTATCTAATGACAACATTCAAACATCAAAGCATAATGAGTAAAATAAAATATAATATGGACGATACAGAATTAAAAAGCTTGTTTGGCAAACGCGTAAGAGAAATCAGAAAAAACAGGAAACTAACACAGGAGCAGCTTGCCGAACTCATAGGGATGGATACACACCACTTATGCAAAATGGAGAACGGCAGTCACTTTCCTAAAGTTAGTAATCTGTCAAAGTTAGCTGACGTTTTTGGTATTGAAGTAAAAGACCTGTTTTCTTTTGATAAATCCACAACCCCTGCAAATGTATTACAAAACAAAATAATACTCAATCTTAATCAACTTAACGAAAAAGAACTAATTATCGTTGATAAATTTATAACTTCAATTATAGATTTAAAACAGTAACCACCCCTATCAATGAATACCTGAATGAATAATTACAGCGGCAAATATAGAGCCAAAAAGCGCTACGGAAGCTATTACAGTCAATCCTTTAATAATAGGATTTATCGCATAATCCTGATTCTCTATGTCAAGAGTTGACAACACATTCTTTGTAAAATCATATTTCATATCGTTTTTACTTTTTTCAAAGGCACTGTTTATAACATGCTTAAGCGCATAACTGTCCTCAAGATACTTTCTTGCTTTTTTGTTGTTTATCGTGAGTTTTTTAATTTTTATGTTCTCGTCATTATCAAGTTCATTATCAATATACGCGGACATATTCACTTTATAATCAGGATGCGTAACTGTTTTTTCCGGTTCACTGTCACTAAAAGACTGTTTCATACTCAATTCTGCAACAGATTCCCTCATTCCGGTAAAGAGTTTTGCAAGAGTTTCGTACTTTGCACGGCAGACAGGGCAGTTTTTTAAGTGCTCTTCAACCTTATATTTCAAATTATCCTTCAATTCTCCGTCAAAATAGAATGATAAAAGCATTTCCACCTGTGTACATGTTAAATCCATTATTGTTCTCTCCTTT
The DNA here is from genome assembly GCA_944323635.1 of Candidatus Gastranaerophilales bacterium. Classification (GTDB taxonomy): domain Bacteria; phylum Cyanobacteriota; class Vampirovibrionia; order Gastranaerophilales; family Gastranaerophilaceae; genus CALUTH01. Next base: position 15,233 of record CALUTH010000044.1, on the reverse strand, counting down.
ATATACAATGTTTTAATTCTGTCTGCAGTTTTGCCCTGGCGCGTGCAATTCTTGATTTGACCGTGCCCACACCCGCATGGGTAATTTCCGCGATTTCCTGATAGCTTAATCCGCCAAATTCCCGTAAAATTATTGCAATCTTAAAATGCTCCGGCAGATTTAAAATCGATTCTTTAACAATCTTATCCAATTCCGATGCAGCACACTTATCCGGCGGCGGAATATTTTTATCATCCCTTATTTCGCGGCATTCCTCATCATCAATAGATATATAAAAACACTTGTTTTTTATACGCCGCATTTCATCAAAGTACACATTTGAAATAATTTTATTCAACCACGGAGTAAATTTTTTCGGTGATTTTAACGTTTTTATTCCGCGCGACATTTTTATTAAAACATTTTGTGCAAGATCCGACAGGTTGGATTTGTCGGAGACAAGGTATTCAAGCGTTGTATAAACCGTCTTTTGCACCGATTTAATAAGTTCTTCCAGCGCTTTATAATCATCATTCTGCGCGAGAGTGATAAGTTCCTGTATACTCTTTTTTTTATATGATGATTTAAGCATAATTTTCCTCTAACATAAACTTACAGTTTCGGGGTGTGAAAATGTTTACTCTTTGTTATATAATCAATCGGGTGATATTTTTTTGATTAAAATACGGAAAAGGGTTTAAATGACAGACGATTTATTTAAAACCGGATTAAACATGCTAAAACTTCATAACCGTTCATTGTGCGTCATTGCATCATCAAAAAGATTTGATACGGAGGACTCTTTCCTAAACGCAATTGCCGCGGTGCTTCTTGGCGGCGTTGATATGATAATATACGGAGAAGAAGATAAAAACACAAAAGAAACAATTAAAACAGGGGAAAAAATTAAAAACCTCTGTGACGAATTTGGTGCGACACTAATAATCAAATCAAGAGCGGATATAGCCTGCGCCGTAAACGCTGACGGAGTTTACCTGACAGCAGAGGACATAGATGACGAAACCGCACGCCTTATCCTCGGCGAAACCGCCATCATCGGCAAGCCTTTTACACCCGATGAGAAAGCGGATTTTTATATAGAAGATATAAACCAAAATCCGCCCGAAATTAATATTCCGATTTTCGGGTACGGTGATATTACCCCGAAAAATATTGACACGGTACTAAAAAACGGATACAAAAAAATTGCCCTCACAAATAAATTTCTGCACTCGACGGCGCCTGATAAAACCGCGCGGGAAATTTCAGAGAAAATTCATCTTTACAATTCTTAATCAAATAATATAAGCACCTTGGCAGAGTTAACTGTCAGATGTATTATAGTTTTAAAGGTGTTTATTATATTTTAAAAGTTTAGGAGGTAAATAGTGAGAATTAGTGCTGTAAATTCGACCTACAATGCCGCTCCGGCGTTTCAGGCAAAAATTATTGACGGTCATGCCCATTTAGGAGAGTGGGGGAATAACTATTACGGGATTGATAAACTTGATAAGTTTGTTAAATCACCGATAGATGTTAATGTTAACGGGGTTAAAACACAGGATACAATCGAAAAAATGGTTATATCCAGTGCATTTGTAATCAATAACCACGGAAACAACGCCGACGAACTTACAGGCAACGAAGCAATGCTAAAAATGATTAAGGGAAGAAAAGAATACATCCCGATAGCTGTCTGCCAGCCTAACAAAACAGGCGGGAACACATCAAAAATAGAAGAATTATTCAATAAACATCCTAAAGTATTTAAGGGGCTGAAATTTCATCCGACAGCGCTTCCGTTGGATAACGATGCTGATTTATTAAAAGCTTACGAGCCCTACATAAAATTTGCAGAAAAGAAAAAACTTCCATGTTTCTTCCATTGTCAGGGCGGACAGGCGGATGCGTGGAGAATCTACGAGATTGCGCAGAAAGCGCCGGACGTTCCGGTAATTCTCGGTCACGCAGGTTCAATCGCAAACAATGAAACAGCCAACCGCGAAAACGCTATAAAAGTTTTTGAAGACGCGCTTAAAACTAAAAAAGCAAATATATACGTAGATTTGTCCTGGGTTGATTGGAACAATGACGGTTTCCCGTCAAAAAATCAGCCGGATGTTAAAAGAATACTAAAAATAGCAAGTGACAACAAGGGACTGGACAAAGTTGTGTTTGGTACGGACGCTCCGCTCGGATGTTTCGGCGAATGGGAAAGTCCTGATTTCAATAACAAAACCTGTTATTCCGATACTGTAAGCAATCTAAAGAAAACCATCGCAGAGATGTTCGGAAAGGATGCTAAAAAAGTTACACAAAAAGTATTCTACGACAACGCAAATAAACTCTATTCCAACCCGCTGCAAAGAAATCTGAAAAAATACGGGCTTGCAGCAGCAGGTTTGGTAGTAGCAGCAGGCATAGTAACAGGGATTGCATGCAAAGGCGGGGAAAATTCAAACATAGATCCTAAACATATTTCACACCACAGAAGAAAGTAATTAAATAAGAAAGAGCGGGGCGGCAATGAAATTGCCGCCCCGCTCTCTTTATACCCTTTATACCGCAGACAGCGAAAAGATATTGTAAATTTCTTCGTCTGAGAGTTCGGTAATAATCTTTTCACCTTCATAAACCGCCATATCGGCAAGTTCTTTTTTCGATTTAAGCATTTCGTCGATTTTTTCTTCAAAAGTACCAAGTGTAATAAGCCTGTGCACCATAACATTACTGGTTTGACCTATACGGTAAGTACGGTCGGTAGCCTGATCCTCAACCGCCGGATTCCACCATAGGTCATAGTGAATAACATTTGTTGCACTTGTAAGGTTCAACCCCGTACCGCCAGCCTTAAGCGACAAAATCATTATTTTTGTATCTTTGTTATTCTGGAAGTCCTCAATTAACTCTTCGCGCTGAGGAACAGTCAAGGAACCATGAAAGAACAGCGGCTCGCGGTTAAATTCGTCATAAAGAATTTTTGTAAGGATTTCACCCATTTCCTTATACTGTGTGAAAATAAGCGTTTTTTCATTATTATCAAGAATGTTACTTACTAAATCAACGCATTTTTCAGCCTTCCCGCTCATTTCTTTGTTAAACTCGCCGGCTTTCATAAACTGATACGGGTGGTTACAAATCTGCTTGAGCGCCGTTATGAGTTTGAATATATTACCGCGGCGGCTTACACCTGTGAAACCGCTGATTTTCGTCATCATTTCGTTAAGCGTTTTTTCATAAAGGATTGATTGCGCCTTAGAAAGATAACAGTAATCGTTTATAACAAGTTTTTCCGGCAGGTCTGAAATAACGGATTTATCAGTTTTCAAACGTCTTAAGACAAACGGACTGACAGACATCTTAAGTTTTGCCGCACGGGATTTTTCTTTAAATTTTTCAATAGGAACGGCATAACTCTTTTGAAACTCTTTTAAAGAACCGAGATAACCTTTATTCAAGAAATCAAAAATACTCCACAGTTCGGTGAGTCTGTTTTCGACAGGAGTACCCGTCATTGCAATTTTAATATCGGACTTGAGCGACTTGATTGCAATAGTCTGCGCTGTATCGGGGTTTTTAATATTTTGTGCCTCATCAACAATAACCATTCCCCAGGTATGTTTTTTCATCTCTTCAACATCAATACGCATAATCGCATAAGTTGTTAAAATGACATCCGCGTCAAACTCAGGTTTGCGGTCAAGCCCATGATACATTTTTGCGGTCAAAGACGGTGCAAACTGCTGCAATTCTTTTATCCAGTTTCCCATAAGGGTTGTCGGACAGATAACAAGTATAGGCTTTTTAATTTTGTGCTCTTCTTTAAGTTTAAGGATAAGCGCAATAACCTGAATAGTTTTACCAAGCCCCATATCGTCCGCCATACAGCAGCCAAAACCTTTGTTTACATTTGTCCAGAGCCATTTTAAACCCGTATTTTGATAGAACCTGAGCGTCCCCTGCAAACCTTCAGGCGGTGTAACTTCTACAGGTTTCTGGAAGTCTTTTAATACGTTTGCATAGGCTTCATCATAATTAAACTCGTAATCCTGAACCTTTCCAGACATAGAAGCGTGGAGAAGTTCCAGCCGCGTCATCGATTTATGGTTTGCTACCGCTATCTTATCGCAGAGCTTTTGACCTTCTTCGGGGTCTATTAAAACGTATTTGTTTTTATATTTGATAAGTCCGGTATTTTGCTGAATAATTTTTTTGAAATCTTCAACACTGATTTTTTCATCCCCGATAACAATTTCGTAAGAAAATTCAAGAATATCATCCAGAGAAATAGAACCTGATGAAACGGTATTAAAGATATTCATCAAATCCTCGGAGCGTTTTGCTTTAACTTTTGCATTGATAGATGCGCGCGGGATAATGATATTCTTCAACTCGGGCGGCAAGATAACATCAATATGCGCTTTTTGAAGATAATACGAAGTCTGCGCAATAATTTTATAAACTTCATTCAGATTGAGTTTTAGAGATAAATTATCCTCATCCTCAAACAGCTGCTCCAACTCAGGCATATACCTGAGCGCATAATTTAATTGTTTTTCAACAATCCTGCCAATATCGGAGGTTTGGATACCCCAGATTGTATCTTCTGTGTACAACTTATCTATCAAAATACTTTCATCGTTTTTCCTGTTTTTAATATGAACTTTCAATTCAAAATCGGAATCGTCAATTTTTTCTATTTTAAAGAACGGAATTAAATCATATTTTCCGAGATAAAGTTCATCAAACCACTGAGCGATATTTTCCGCAACATCCTGACCTTTTAACAGACAGCGCTGTTCAAGGTTTTTAAGCATATAATGTCCGGACTTTACGTCCTTGAACTTGTAGCTTTTTATCCCCAAAAATTTGTATACAAGGTAATTAAGATAATTTCTTACAAAATCCGTTACAAAGTTTTTGGGCTGCTCGCCTTTTATAAAAATATTTTCAGGGAGGTGTTTTTCAAGTTCGTTTAAAATCCTTGCAGACTCTTTTGTATTTGTAATCGGCTCATACACAATTTTAAACATCTGATCGTTATGAGTTTTTACAACGGTCGGAATAAAATAAAGCTTTTCTATGAGTTTTATTACGTACTGGGTAAGCTTGTTAAAATATACAAAAGTCTGCGAAACCGCATCAAAATCAACTATTTCGCCAAAACTGCCAAAATAGTCAAGCACAATATCAAGCGGCATAACATACCCGATAACACCGTTAACTTCTTTGGGCGTAAAGCGGAACATTGAGCCTTTTGATTTTAAATAAAACTGAAAATTATTGGTAGGAGTGACGAAGAACGAAAATTTGTCGCCTTCATTAATCAGGTAGAAATCAGTATTTCTAACTGGCGAATTTTTGCCGAGGAAAATTCCCTCAAACTCGTCCTCCACGATTTGATAAATAAGGCTTAAAGTATAGCGAAAATCCTTGTTTTTAAATCCTTCCGGATTTTCGCTCAGATTTAAGAAAAATTCATCAACATTATTTTTTTTGAATGATAAATCTATATCTAAACCTTTTACTTCCGCCATAATTCTCCTTGATTAGTGTTTAATTAAAGAGCCGCAATCCATTTCCGCCGGCTGCTTAATACCCATTAACTCCAGAACAGTCGGAGCAATGTTGCAGAGGGCACCGTCCTCTTTAAGCTGCAAATCCTCGCCTGCGTTGATAATAACAAACGGAACTTCGTTTGTTGTGTGCGCGGTGTGCGGCTTGCCTGTTGTTTCGTTGAACATAACCTCTGCATTGCCGTGATCGGCAGTTAATAACATTATAACATCTTTTTTGATACATTCATCGGCAATTTTACCTACACATTCATCAACCGTTTTGCAGGCTTTTTCAGCCGCCTCAAGCACGCCTGTATGACCTACCATATCGGGGTTAGCAAAGTTGACTAGAATAAAACCGTACTCGGGGTCATCAATTGCACCTAGCACTTTTTCACAAACCTCACGCGCGCTCATTTCCGGCTGCATATCGTAGGTCGGAACCTTCGGAGAAGGAACAAGTACACGGGTTTCATCCTTTTGCGGTTCTTCAACACCGCCGTTAAAGAAAAATGTAACGTGCGCATACTTTTCGGTTTCCGCTGTTCTGAACTGTTTTACACCGTTTGCCTGAAGTACATCACCGAGAATATTATTCAGATGCTGTTTTCCGAAAGCAACGGGGAATGTGAAAGTTTCATCATAACTTGTCATTGTTACATAGTAAATATTTTTAAGAACTTTCTTTCTGTTAAACCCGTCAAAATCTTTGAAATTAATAGCTTTTGATATTTCGCGGGCGCGGTCGGGTCTGTAGTTGATGAATATTATTGTATCATCATCATGAATCCTTGATTCTTCACCGCCAATTGCAGTAGGCAACACAAACTCGTCAAATACACCGTTTTCGTAAGACTTTTTAACGGCATCGACTGCGGAAGATGCTTTTTCGCCTTCCCCGAGAACCAGACAGTTATAAGCCTTTTCTACTCTGTCCCAGCGGTTATCCCTGTCCATAACATAGTATCTGCCGATAACCGTCGCAATAGGAGGCAGGTTATAATCTTTTAATTCTTTTTCAATAGTTTCAAGGAATGTGCATGCGCTTTGCGGCGGCGTATCACGACCGTCGAGGAAAGCGTGGACATAAACCTTTTTAAGCCCGTTATCGTGAGCCATTTTTATAAGCGCCTCAAGGTGTTCTAAAGAAGAGTGAACCCCGCCTGTTGAAACGAGCCCGTAGATGTGGAGCGCAGAATTGTGAGTTTTTGCATGGTCTATTGCGGCAAGGAACTTTTCGTTCTTAAAAAAGCTGCCGTCTTTTATACTTCTGTTAATTCTGCTCAAATCTTGATAAACAACGCGCCCTGCACCAATGTTAAGGTGACCGACTTCGGAATTACCCATCTGCCCTTCAGGAAGCCCGACGTATTCGCCGTCAGCATGAATCTTTGTTGACGGGTATTCTTTTATAAATTCAGGAACATTAACCGGATGAGATAATTTGGTTGCATCATACTTTTCGGCACCTGTACTAATTCCCCAGCCATCCATAATACAAAGTAAAACTCGTTTCATATTATACCTCGCAAATCTTATTAAAATACTTAAGTAAAGTGTAAAACGAACACGCGCCAAATTCAAGAGGCGGATGAGGGCAAGGACTTGGACAAATTCCCCTCCCAAGGATAGGGCTGGGGTAAGGATTGATTTTTTGCCTCCAGACGACGAAGATTTTTATTTGTCCTCTCCTGCGAAAATCCGCCCCGCAGGAGAGGGAAACAAAAAAAAATAAACAAAAAAAGGGAAGGCAAATGCCTTCCCGTATCAAACAAATTGTATTATTTTAGTAGTCTTTTTTAAATCCGTGTGCCGCAATTCTGCCACCGCAGGATTTTTTATCCGACGCCGGAGTGAAGGATTTAACCTGAGTATCAGTACAGTTGGTAGTCCAGCTTGTACCATAGTCAAGACCGTATACAAGGATATTTCCTTTGTTATCATAAGCCAGTTCAAAAGCGTCTTCACCAATAATAAGAACATCCTTTGTCATCCAACCGAGAGGAAGGAAATAGAATTTGCATCCTGTCACGCCCGTCTCGAGTGCGGCAGATGCCGGATTACAATCAGTGCTGCTGACAAATATAGCCGACTTATCACCAAACAGAAATACAGTAGAGCCTGTATCAACTTCATTCTCCTTACCAATTCCTTTTAAAATAGCAGGAACAGTCGTCAAATCCGTATATTTAGTCATCTTTACATATTTATCGGCAAGCGTTTGAAATACAGAAACAGGATTTTTTGAAACAGTAGGGTCAGCAGCAAAAACCGTGTTCGCTTCATTATCCACCATAAAAGACTGTAAGCCTGCACTTAATGAAGATATACCTCTTGATAATGCCGGACCCGCCTTAGCACTTGCAGCGTGCTGGATAAGAGCAGGAGCGGTCAAAGCCGCAACAACACCGATAATACCCAGTGTTATTAAAACTTCTGCAAGCGTAAACCCTTTATTTTTTTTATTTTTCATAAATTTTTGTCCTTTCAAAGATTGTACATTATTTAATCAAAAATCTTTTTATCAAATTTCCAGCCGTTCATTGCTACTTTACCGGCACAGGCATGTCCGCCGGTCAGTTCAGAACAGGTTGCCTTATCGGTATCGTAATCTTTACCCGGGATATAAATCAACCCTTCGCTGGTTACAGCCATTTTGAAATAATCAAGTCCCTCTATTAATGCGTCCTGCTTTTTAGACTGGGAGGATAAGAAATATAATTCCGGACTCGAAGCTGGATCCTTACTGTCTATCTCAGTACCATCGCAAGCACCTATAACGGAGTGATCCGGCAAGGTGTAAGAACCCAAGTCGCAGGGAAGTTCAGCCTTAACTTCTCCCGTTTGAACAGCTTTCATTTTAATATATCCGTCAGCAAGTTCATTCAACAAATCAGCCGGCTTAGGCGCGCCACCGTTAAGCTGTGTAAGAGTTCTCACATTTTTGTCATACATATACAAAGCAATACCATTTTCAAGCGTAGAAATTGCACTTGCATACTGCGCCCCTAAATGCGCATTCCTTGTACTATTAACAAGCTGCGGTATAGTTAAAGCGGCAATAACACCGATTATACCCAGTGTTATCAAGACCTCTGTCAATGTAAAACCTTTATTTTTCATTTTATAAAATCCTTTCGTACTATTAATAATCAACCTTCCAGCCGTTTGCAGCAATACGTCCCGCACAGCCTAAGCCAGATGCAGAACCGTCTTCCATACCGGCTTTGTCACAATTACCTTTATCACTCCACAGGTTGCCGGTCTCTGATGTACCATCCGGCAGCACCTCACCTCTATTTGTTACCCAGATTTTAAATACATCTCTGCCGGTGATTAACTTACCTTCATCCTGTTTTTTTTGAAATCCTGAAGTGTAAAATATTATACCGCATTTAGATGTTGTATCAGTATCAGAAAATACACAGGCTTTTCCGTCTTCACCATCTACAGATGACGCTATCAAAGATTTGTTAGCAAGCATCCTGACCGCGGTACTACTACTCGCATATCCAGCCTCGCTACCTTTCCATTGAATAGACGAGGTCGGGGGATTGTCTATAGTAGAACCTTTAATATAAGGATTGTTCGTATTAAACAGGTAATTATTTATTAATGTATCTATTGAATAGCTATCCGAACCCGCTTTCCGCATGGCAACATATACATAATCCGCATTATAATCCGTCATAAACTGCTGAATAGCATTTTCCAGCGTACTTACGGCACTGGCAAGTTCAGGTCCTGTTTTGGCACTGTTTGCATTCTGTATAAGTGTCGGCAGGGTAAGTGCAGCAATAACACCGATTATACCCAGTGTTATAAGCACTTCTGCCAGCGTAAATCCTTTATTTTTTCTTCTCATCACTTTTATTCCTCTCAAAAATCTTATTCCCAATCAGCTTTCCAGCCGTTTTCTGCTAACCTGTTTACACAGGTATACCCGTCTATTGATTGCGAAGCAACATTTTCGTCCGTACATTGATTTTCTGATGTTTCAGGGATACCAGCTTCCTTAGGAGTTACAACATCACCGTCTATTGTCACATACAGAGGAAATATATCCCGTCCCATGATAAGACGTGTTCTGGTTGCAAACCCGGGCATAAGAGCAAAAATCTCACAACTGCCGCCGGTTACATCCCCTTCGGTCACCTGACCTAAAGTACACGTACTAGGTATAACCACAGCAGATTTATCACCAAACATAAATACTGAATATGCTGGTGGGAATGCTGTATATGACACATAATTCATCCCCACGACAGGCGGCATTGTTTCACCCGTATCAAATGTATACAATTTAGCTTTCATATATTTGTCAGCAAGAAGCTGCATTTGCACTGCCAGATTAAAGCTTGCTAAATTATCCGGATTAATAACCTCTTTAAAATGGTGTTTTTCCTGATCAACGCAAGCCATCTGTGCCGCACTTTCTATTGTCGATACAATTTTAGCGATCTGCGGACCTATTTTAGCATTCTGACTGTTTCTTATAATAGCCGGCGTTGAAAGTGCCGCTACAACACCAATAATCGCCAGAGTAATAAGTACTTCGGCGAGTGTAAAACCTCTTCTTAATCTTCGGAACATTAGTTATTTCCTTTCTTCTTAAAAACTCTCTAAACAATTTGTATATGTCTAATGTACCACTTTTTCGCAATTTTGTCACTACTTGATGTTTTTGGGCGGGGGCTGATTTTTGCCCTCTCCTGCGGGGCGGATTTGCTTTACTTTGCCCTCTCCTACGGGGAGGGCAGAATTTCTTTGTGAACGACAGTTAGCTTAGAAATTCGGGTGGGGGTTGATTTGCCGCTCCCCTCATCCGCACGGTGTTACCACCGTGCACCTTCTCCCCGTATAGGAAAAGGTAAATAAATTTACCTCTCCGCGTACCGCTTACGCTTTCCGGAGAAGTAAATAAAGGAATAATCGCCCGCCGCAGGGCGGGAACGTAAAAAATCCCGTTTTTATTTCTCACTCTTTACCTTAATTTTTTTTTCTGTTAATATCTATATGTCAATTTTAATAAGGAGATATTTTATGGATTTAATGAAGGGGAAGAAAGGGGTTATTTTCGGTGTTTCCAATAACCACGGTATTGCATACGCTATTGCAAAACAATTATATGATGCAGGTGCTGAAATAGCTTTCACCTACGCCGGCGACGCTATGGAAAAAAGAGTTCGCCCGCTTGCAGAAGAAATGAACGCTAAAATCATTATGCCATGCGATGTTACAAAAGAAGAAGAAATCAAAGCAGTTTTTGCTGAATGCGAAAAAGTTTACGGCAAACTGGATTTCGTTGTTCACGCCGTTGCATTTGCTGCAAAAGAAGACCTGCAGGGTGATTTTATCAACACTTCACGCGCAGGCTGGGATTTAGCACTCGGTGTTAGCGCTTATTCTCTCGTTTCTATCTGCCGCGCCGCTCAGCCGATTATGAACGAAGGCGGTTCAATATTCGCACTCACATACCTCGGTTCTGAATATGTTGTTGCAAACTACAACGTAATGGGTGTTGCAAAAGCAGCGCTTGAATCTTCTATGAGATACCTTGCCGCAGATATGGGTAAATACGGTGTAAGAGTTAACTGTATATCCGCAGGCGCCGTTAAAACCCTTGCAGCAAGAGGTATCAGCGGATTCGATAAAATGCTCAAAGCCGCTATCGCAAAAGCTCCGCTCAAACGCAATGTCTCTCTTGAAGATGTAGGTAAAGCGGGTTTATACCTCGCATCAGACCTCTCTACAGGCACCACAGGTCAAATTCTCTACGTTGACTGCGGCTGCCACTGCGTTTATGCGTCAGGCGAAGAAATGGAAATCATTTACAAAGGCTTGCAAAACACTGAAGTATAGTTTCGGTTATTCAGGCGCCGCGCGCAGTGCGGCGCTGTGTTTATAAAAAATCCCCTCAATCGAGGGGATTTTTTTGTCTGTCAGCGGTCAAATATAGTTCTTAATTGCAGGTATTTTTATGCAATTATTAAGATATTCAATCGTACTGATTTTTTCATTATAAAGATATTTAATAAAATTAAGGTATGAGGCATCAAAAGAACTGAGGAGTAAATTAATCTCAAATCCGTCAGAGCAAAAAGGTTCATAATCATAAATTACATAGCTGTTGTATTTACTTTTCCACTCTTTTTTCTCTATACGGCAATTGTTTTCCTCAGCAATATCTTCGAGCCAGTCAACAATCTCCTTGTTGATGTTTTTAAACTCCAAATATTTGCTTTGTAATTTATCCATCATTTTTCTCCTACAAAAATTGTATGTTGATAAATCATGCGATAAATCACCATGTAGTCTAATTTATTAAGATAAAACCGGTTAATTAGTATATGGTAAAAAAGTTTATATTCACAGCAAAAAACGGAATTTCTATAAAATCAGCACCGTTAAATATTTGATATAATAAATGCCCCTTCTTAAAAAAGAAGGGGCAAAAGTTAAACTTTATTAGTATTCAAGATTCATTTGCGAGAATTGAACAATCTTGTTCTTGCCGCGTTTCTTTGCGTTATAAAGCGCGTGTTCCGCATACCTGATAATAGTATTTGCGTCCTCATCAACATTTTCCATACAAGGATATGTTGAAATTCCGCCGGAAATTGTTACCTGATGACGTTCTTCTTCGCCCGCCGGGATAAATTCCATTTTCTCAATATCACGTCTGAAACGTTCCGCAAACAAAAACGCATTCTCTTCGGAAGTATTCGGTAGAATAAGCAAAAATTCCTCATCGCCGTAACGGGTTAAAATATCTTCTTTACGAATCATTGATTTGAGTTTGCTTGCAAGGTTTCTCAAAAGAATATCACCCCACTCATACCCGTACATATCATTTACGACTTTAAAGAAGTCTATATCAAACAGCAGGCAGGAAAGCTTTGTATTGTAACGTCTTGCGCGCGAAATTTCTGACTCAAGGCGTTCCTGCAAATATTTGCGGTTGTGGAGTCCTGTTAATTCATCAGTCGTGCTTACACGTTCAATTTTATCCTTGTACTGTTTGATTTTTAAAAGTGCTTTTGCACGTATCAATAATTCGGTATTATTAACAGGTTTGGATATAAAGTCATACCCTTCTGCCCTTACCGTCGTATCGGTGAAAATTTCACCCACGAAAAGTACCGGGCAAGGAAGTTTGTTTGTCATCAAAACATCCTTAAATCCGTTAACCTCATCAATAATTATTAAAGAAGGGTTAAGGGCTGCGTAGTCCTTAAACTCCGCACCCTTAACAACTCTTACATTTACTTCATCTATGTTTGCCAGTACAGATTCATAGCTTACAAGCGGCATATCTGTATAAATTATAATGTTATCCATAAAGCTCCTTTTTAGTTACACTTTTTCTTTATGATACACTAAAAAGTCACTTCTAGGCAAGCACTTTTGAACTGTTTATGCATTTGATTAAAGTTTCCGCAACGGTCTTTTGTTCTTCTTCCGTAAGTTCAGGGAACATAGGAAGAGAAATAACCATTTCTGTATCTTTTTCAGTATTAGGCAAATCGCCTTTTTTCCACCCCATACCGTCATGAACTTTTTGCAAGTGCAGCGGTATCGGATAATAAAGCATTGCACCTATGCCTGACTCCTGAAGCATTTTGTGTACGCTGTCTCTGTTCGGAATTTTAACCGTATACTGGTGGTAAACACAGTATGTATCCGGAAGTTCAGTCGGTGTAATAATATCTTCGCAATTTTCAAATAACTTGTTGTATCTGTAAGCGTTTTCGCGGCGTTTCTTATTCCATCCGTCAACATAAGGAAGTTTAACATTCAGAATTGCTGCCTGAATTTCATCCAAACGTGAGTTTAAGCCGATTTCATCGTGGTGGTAACGAATTGCACCGCCGTGGTTTCTGAGAGCAATTGCTCTGTCTTTTAAGTTGTCGGAATTTGTAATAAGCAATCCGCCGTCGCCCATTCCGCCGAGGTTCTTGGTCGGATAGAAACTGTAGCAGCCAAATTCGCCGAATGTACCGACTTTTTGACCTTTGTATTCTGCACCGATTGCCTGACAGCAGTCTTCAATTACGTACAAATCATATCTCTTTGCAATATCCATAATTGCGTCCATATCACACGGCTGACCATATAAGTGAACAGGGATTATTGCCTTTGTCTTCGGTGTAATGGCAGCTTCAATCTTTTTAGGATCAATATTGAATGTATCCGGATCAATATCCGCAAATACAGGAGTTGCACCAACAATTCCTATTGCTTCAGTTGTAGCAACAAACGTAAATGCAGTTGTAATAACTTCGTCGCCCGCACCTATATCAAGCGCTCTCAAAGCAATATGCAGCGCGTCTGTTCCTGAGTTTAAGCCAACAGCATGTTTTACACCGATATATTCTGCAATATTTTTTTCAAACTCTTTACAGTTCGGTCCAAGTATATAGGAACCTGAACGTAAAACTTCGCATACAGCTTTTTCAATCTTGTCGCCGATTTGCTTGTACTGTCTTTTGGAATCTAAAATTGGTATCATACACCCTCCTTATCTTTTATCCTTTACATTAATAGTATAGCACCATCGGATTGTGTCTTTATATATTTTTAATGGGCAATACTATCACGAATAATTTTATATAAAATTATTCATATAATAATATTATTGCAATATTATACATTAGAAAATATCAAGACAATAATTTTATCGGGGGCTATGCACCCCCGTACCCCGCACCAAATTTCTTTCTTTTGTTTTGCGATGACAAAAGAAAGAAAATTTGGACAAAGAAAGAAAAACTACGCTCCCAAATACAGTTTCTAAACTCAACCCGAGGCAAAATAACTCGCTACGCTCAAACAGCGTGAGGCGGCAGAGGGCGGAACGGTCAAGGCGGTGAGCCTTGCCGTGCAGACCCGTTTATCGCCGCCGAACAAGAGAAATTTTGCCCTGTTATTGTTTCGTTAAGAAACTGTAGAAAAATATGGACAACTATACCCTGTAGAGCGACATCTCGCCCTTCTTCCAGTAATAGGTTGGGCTTTAGCCCAACAAATTATCTGTTTTATTCTCCGCCACGGGTAACCCCGCACAAAAAAACAGGTTTAATCCCGAACAGTTCTTTTGTGTTAGCATTTAGGTATGGAGATTTTATTTAACAAAGTTGAACAAAACAGTATTAAAGCGCTTGCAGAGCTTGCATCAGAAATCTGGCATGAGTTTTTTCCATGCCTGCTGACCGCTGAACAGATTGATTATATGGTAGACAAGTTCCAGTCAGAAAAAGCTATGCAAAAACAAGTTGCGGACGAAAATTACACGTATTATTTTATTAATATAGACGGACAAAACACCGGCTACTTCGGGATTGCGGACAGAGAAGAATACCTTTTCCTTTCAAAACTATATATAAAAAAAGATTACAGACACAAAGGGGTTGGCACTCTTGCATTTAATAAAATAAAAGAAATAGCAAAAGAACACGGCTACTCAAAAATCAAGCTTACAGTCAACAAGTACAACACAAATACCATTAACGCATACAATAAGTACGGATTTAAAACTGTAGCAAGTGCCGAAACAGACATCGGCAGCGGGTTTATAATGGATGATTATATTATGGAGTACACGCTATAGTTATTTACACAACTGGTCGTAAACACGTTTTATCTCTTTAATATCCTGCCACATAAGCCATTTAGGGCTTCCCTTCTCGCGGCTGT
>CALUTH010000043.1 GCA_944323635.1 Candidatus Gastranaerophilales bacterium | reverse complement strand
ACAGTACTCTATTCGCTATTTATTCCCTGTGTCGCTTCCGGCTTCCGCGTCTACTAGAAAACTTTTCGTTTCCCGCGCTGGCTTTAATTAATGCCAACTTCTTAATCGTATCTGCTAAACTTACATTGTCAATATGTTTATTTAGCTTTTCGTAATAATTATTTACAATTTAAAATTATCAAAATTTTGCTAAAATTTTTATTAAAATTTTCGGCTTTTAGTGTGTAAGTTAGTCTCTGCAATCATCGACTCTGTGCCTCTTTCAACCGGGCACAATTGGTATGTTAGCATGGAGAATTATTGAAGTCAAATATAATTTTCTTTGTTTTTACAAACCTTAATAATATAGATAATTTTTATATCTTTTTTCTATTTTATAAATATTAAAGCCCCGATAAACTCAGGGCTTTAAGCGGTCTATTTTACTACAATGTTGACAAGTTTTTTGGGAACTACAATCACTTTTACGACTTCTTTGTCAGATATAAATTCTTTAACTTTTTCATCGTTTAAAGCTATTTCTTTTAGTTTGTCGTTATCAAGAGATTCATCAACATCGATTTTGTTTTTAACTTTTCCGTTGACCTGTACTACAAGTGTTATTGAACTTGCTTTTGCCAAATTCTCATCCCACTTGCACCAGGGCTCATCGTGGATTGATGTCGTTGCACCGAGTTCATGCCAGATTTCTTCTGACATATAGACGGTTACGGGGGACATGAGTTTTATTAATGAGATAATTGCAAAACTCAGAACCTGCTTGTCTTCTTCCGTGTAGTTATTATTTTTCTTGGCAGTCCAGTCATATATTGCATTTGTAAGTTCTCTATATTTAGAAATTACGGTATTAAACTGAAAATCGTTTGAAATATCATTTGTAATGCCTTTTATTGCAATATGAACAGTCCGCACCATGTCATCATCTTCTTTAGAAAGTGATGCGGGCAGTTTGTAATTCAAGTTTATAAATTCAGCGTTAGAAGAAACTAATCTCCAAACTCTGTTTAAGAACTTGTAGCAGCCTTCAACACCGGCGTCTGACCAGTCAAAATCGCGTGCCGGCGGAGAGTCAGAAAGAATGAACAACCTTGCGGTATCCGCACCGTAATTCTCAAAGATTTCATCGGGGTCAACTGTGTTGCCCTTTGATTTTGACATCTTTGAACCGTCTTTTAGCACCATTCCCTGTGTTAAAAGGTTTTCAAACGGCTCGTCAAAACTGAGCAATCCTAAATCTCTTAATGCTTTTGTGAAAAATCTTGAATAAAGCAAGTGGAGGATTGCGTGTTCAATACCGCCTACGTATTGGTCAACAGGCAGCCATTTGTCTACAAGATTTTTATCAAAAGGTTTTTCAGCATTTTTTGCATCTGAATATCTTAAGTAGTACCAGCTTGAGCAGACAAATGTGTCCATTGTGTCTGTTTCGCGTTTAGCGGGACCGCCGCAGCACGGGCAGGTTGTATCAATAAAGGTTTTAGATGTTGTAATAGGCGATTTCCCTACAACTGAGAAATCTACGTCTGTCGGTAATAATACCGGCAAATCTTCTTCTTTAACCGGCTGAATGCCGCATTTTTCGCAATAAACAACAGGAATTGGCGCACCCCAGTATCTTTGACGTGAAATTAACCAATCTCTTAATCTGTACTGGGTTTTAAACTCTCCAAACCCTCCCTTTACGGCTTTTTCTGTGATTGCTTTTTTTGCTTCGGTATTTTTCATTCCGTTAAATTCGTTAGAATTAACAAGGACGCCTTCTTCTGTATATGCTGCTGTTGAACAGTCGTCCGGATTTTCGGGATTTTGTATAACAACTTTCACCGGCAGATTGTATTTTTTTGCGAAATCGTAATCCCTTGTATCATGGGCAGGAACTGCCATAACCGCACCGGTACCGTATTCTACAAGCGCATAATCCGCAGTCCAGAGCGGGAATATTTCTCCGGTAAACGGGTTTCTGCAGTGTGTGCCTAACGGAACGCCCGTTTTAACCCTTTCGGTTGATAGGCGTTCTATTTCTGTTAATTTTCTTGCGTTTGCTCTGTATTGTTCGACCGCGTCTTTGTTTTCCGCGGTTGTAAGTTTTTCTATATCTTTATATTCAGGTGCAACTACAAGGTACGTAATCCCGTGAACGGTGTCCGGTCTTGTAGTATAAACCGGAATTTCAAGTTTTTCGCCTGACGGAGCATCAACAACTTCAAACTTTAATATTGCGCCGTGAGACTTGCCAATCCAGTTTGCCTGCATTGTTTTAACGTTATCACCCCAGCCTTTTAATTTGTCAAGGTCTTGAAGTAACTGTTCTGCATAGTCAGTGATTTTGAAGAACCATTGTGAAAGGTATTTTTTCTCAACTGTGCTGTCACAGCGCCAGCATTTGCCGTCAATAACCTGTTCGTTTGCAAGAACTGTCCCGCAGGTTTCGCACCAGTTTACGGCTGCTTCTTTTTTGTATGCAAGACCTTTTTTATATAATTGTAAAAATAGCCATTGAGTCCATTTATAATAATCCGGTTTGCAGGTTGTAACCTCTCTGTCCCAGTCGTAAGAGAGACCGAGCTTTTTTAATTGCATAGTCATATATGCAATATTCTCATCAGTCCACTTTGCAGGGTCTGCGCCGTGTTTCATTGCGGCATTTTCTGCCGGAAGCCCGAAACTGTCCCAGCCCATCGGGTGTAGAACATTATACCCGTTCATCTTTTTGAAACGAGCGATTACATCTGTAATGGTATAGTTTCTGACGTGTCCCATGTGCAGTTTTCCTGACGGATAGGGGAACATTGATAACGCATAATATTTTGGCTTATCAGAATTATCGTTTACTTTAAACGGTTTATGGGTTTCGTTGTATTCAAACCATTTCTTTTCAATCTCCTGCGGAAAATATCTTTCTTTCATCATACCCTCACTAAAAATACACGGTGATTATAACATAAACAATTTTAATATCAAAAAAGATGTTTTAACATTATAAAGTTATTTCTCATGAATTGTAACAAATTGTAAAATTTATCCCGAAAACATTAAAGAAAATCCAAGAATATGCCGTAAAAGAAATTAGAAGGAACGGCTTAGTTAGATGGGCGAAAATATATCAATACAAGAAAAGATAACGGTTTGGCTGAATAAACATCCCGAGTACCGGACAAAGACAGAGGATGAAATCATTTCTGCAATGCTGTCAGCGGAGGATAATAACCTCACGCTTAATGAGCTGCAGGAATTGTCACTGTTTGCAACCTCGGCTTTACAACCAGAAATTGCCGGATTGGAGTTGGAAAAATCTTCCACAAGCCCTCAACCGTTTACCCCGACAAAAGAGGAAGAAACAAACCTTCTTCAAGTATTGGAAGAGAGGGTAAGAAGTACAGAAACAAAAACAGAAGGGGAAAAAGAGAAAAACGGATTTATCGCGAAAGCGTGGAGTTTCTTAAAAAACACAAAACTCCTAGACTGGTGTACGGACAGTACCAACGATATAAAAAAAGCAAGAGAAGAAGAGTTAAAACTCCTTCAAACAGGGAATGTATCGCAAATATTTAAAGATATAACAGGAGTTGAGTATACAAAAGAGAATGTAGAAAAATTCCTGAACGGTGAAATTAAAACAAAATCAGAACAAGCACTGGATGCCTATACGGAAGGTCAGGAAATGGCAGTTGATGTTACGGGCGACCTTGTGTCAGGTATTGCCGCGGTAGGGATATATACAGCAGCAATAGTAGCATCTCCTTTTACAGGCGGAGCCTCAATTGCCTTGGGCGTCGGACTTGCGACAGTAAGTGGCGGACTGATAAAAACGGGTGTAAAAGCTCTTGACTCTGTAACAGGCGGAAGAGAGTACGATACATTTTCTAAAGACTTTGCAACGGGCTCATTCTCCGGACTTCTTGCACCTGTAACGGCAGGCTTGGGCGGAGCAGTCGGGAAAGTTGTTGCAAAAACATTCGGCGTACAGGCTGTAAAAACAATAGGAAAAGAAACGGTTACCCAAACGGGCTTAAAAGCCTTTGCAAAGAGCGCCCTGTTGAATCCAGCAGGGTATGAGTACAAGGGCGGAACAATGATAGCGCGTGCAGTTTCTCAAGGAACAGAAATGGCAACGGATGGCGCCTTAGGCGGTGGGATTGATAATGCGTTCAGGGCAGGAATAGAAGGAGAGGATATCGGAGAAGGATTTATTTCCGGTCTGATTGGCGGTGCGGCGATGGCGCCTGTAATCGGCGGCGGGTTTAAGGCTGCAGGTAAGATGGGAAACAAATTCGGCAACCTGTTTCATTCCAAAAATGTGGATGTTAACCCCGATAAGGCTTTACCGGATGGCAATAATACCCAGAGTAAGGCAGATATTAATCCAAAGTCTGCCCAGCTTGCTCCTGAGGATATCTTCGCTAAACTCAAAAACGCTGCTTTGCGTGAAGAGTTTGCCGCCCTCAGAGAGGAGATTAAAAAAATCACTGACCCTGATAAGAAAAAAGAATTGGAAGTTGTATACTTAAAACTGTATAACGAATGGACTAAGTCCGCTCAATTGCCTGATATCAGGATGGAATATACACCGGATAATACGAGCGCCAACAAACTTTTGCAGACGGAGACCGAGGCGGTTAAAGATAATCCGCAATCATCGGCAAGTGCTGCTAAAGGTTCAGAGAATCCTGCAATAACACATCCCGAGTTTGTTGATGAAGTTACAGCACAAAACATTGCATCAGGTAAACTGGATGCAGAGCATATCAATGATTTTATACAGGCAACCTCAGATATTATTAAACCCGAAGATTATAAATTCATTCTTCGCAAATTGACTAACAAAAAGAGTGAACTCGTACAGCGTATTGTAAATAGCAACAATCAATGTGAGAGCCGGCAAATCAGTAAATTGTTATATGATTTAAAATCTGATAGTCAGGTTGATACTCTCAGCCGGTATCTTAATCAGTTTGAGGCAAAGGAAAATAAACTCCCTGACTTTAGATATATATGGACAATTCTTGAGAGCATTAATAAAAATGAGACCCTAGTAAATGAACTGTTAAACAGGAATTGCTGTTTTGATGTGGTATCAATACAGCAATTAGCAAACAAGATTGCAGACTCAAATGTTTCAATGGAGCCGTTATATAAAATTCTTGACGGTATAGATGCTAAAAAAGCATCGTCATCTTTTAAACTTGATGCAGGTAAAGCAAAAGAAAATGCAATATACTTTTATGCAGAATTTTGCGATAAAGCGTCAAATTTTTCTGACAGTGAACTTGATAAAATCTATAAGTTTATTGAAGAAAAAGCCTTTAATGAAGGAATTATTAATATATTAAGCGATGTGATTAAAACTGATGGTTTTGGTCCTCGCGATTTTATGTTTGCACTTGAAAATGTCCTTATACAGATGCATTCTGTAAAGGGCATAATTACTATTGCAAAATCTAACGGTATAAGCCCGCACGCTGTTAAAGATTTTATTGATAAATGTGCTGCAAAGTGGAATCTGGATGTGAATTCAATCAATAAAGATAACTATAAAGTATTAACGGCTGTTTCAAAAATAAATGACTCTTATGATTTTGATGTTCTCCCTAAAGATGTTATTTTAAGATTATTATGGAAAACTAACTATACGAAAACAGAGCTTGATGAGAATGAGATTATAAGAGTTATTAAAAGTTTTATAAATAATAATAATAAACTTATTGTAGATTCGGATATTCTGAGTAATTTTCTATCGGACAGGGGTAAAAACGTAATAGAATATTTTGCGGCGAAGGGTGACAGCGCTTCTCTTTATCGAAAAACAGCCTCCGATTTGTATGAAGATACGTTTAATAAGTATTTTGAACGCGGCGAAACTTTCGGATGCAAAACTTTTAATGAGTTCGAAGAATACTTAAAAACCTGTACTAACAGAGCGGAGGCAGGTAAACTGCTCGGCAAAATAAGAAAAGAAACGCTTGATGATTTTATGGCAATGGTTCCCGATGATATGAAGAGAATGATTACCGGCAAGAGCGGAACATTTACTGCGGCTGACTTTGATAAAGTTCTCGCGCAAATCAATTCCGATAATAATTTACAATTGATTTTTGCTGATTTAGCTGCAGGGAAGAATATTCCGCGTGATGTTAATGAGTTTGCAATATGCAAGTTTGGAAATGATCCGCTAAAAAATCACTTATGGCACTATTTAGTCGGGAAGAATGGGTTTGAAGATTTTAACAGACAATTTGCAAGTGCACAGGAATTGTGGAATTTTTATTCTGATAAGATTAAAAATTCAGGAATCTTATCCAAAGAGCAATTAAAAGAAGATCTGGGCAGATTTGAAATTGTTGTTAGTGAATTAAAATTAATTATGCAGGCACAGAATATGATTGGCAAAGGCAATCTTAGCGCACTGCTCCATAATGAATCTGTTGTTAAATGCGAAGGGTACATGCTAAATATTCGGGTATTAGCGAGTTGTGCAGATGCTGATACGTGGCGGACAATTTTCCACGCAAAAGGGACAAGCGGAGTAATGAAGGACAATGAGTTTAAGCAGCTCCTTGCTCTCAGCGCCGGGCTGCGGGATAATGATTTAGAGAAAATTTATAACTCTTGTTACAAGGACGGTGTTTTTGATGTCAAAAAAGCGCTTAATGAAACAAAATCCCTTATTGGTACATACCTTGGCGGCAAGTATGCTGATACAACTCCACAATTTGAAGGATGGGATATAGATTACCTTCCGTACATTTTATCTGTACTAAAACCTAGAACATTAAAAGACAGCGATAATGCGTTATTGCGGAATCTTATTACCTCCTCGTTTGACGGTAATTACAAAGAATTTTTGTTTAATCCGAATACACCAAACGGTGCATTGAATATCCAAACCCGCAAAAAATATCAGGAGGCGGGGCTGAATTTTGAACAATGGATGAATTATGACGGTGTTAGAGAGTTTGAGTTTAAACCAAAACCTGCAGGCTCAAACGAGAATATCATCAAGAGTTTAAATACGGACTTAAATATAATTTACGGGAATGAAAATTTAAAAAATCTCCTCTCAAAATATATTGCGGACTCTGATGTAGCTTATGACGGCGTATCGCTTTATTCAAAAAGCGGCGGTGAAATAAAAAACAAGGATTTACTTGATTTTACAAACAGACTTATAAAATTCGCCAAAGAGTGCGGAATGCATTTAAAAAACGCAAATCTGCTTGATTTGAAAGACCATTTTGCGGCAAGGCTGAAATCTTTAAAAGAATACAGTTCGGTACCGGAGAGCGAAAAACTCTCAATAAGCCTGTGGAAACGGGATACAAAACATGATTTGTTTCAGGGGCATTATTGCCAGTGCTGTATATCATTAGACGGGTGCAATAATCGGGCTATAGTTCATTCTCTGTCGCATGTTGTTGATAATATTATTGAACTTAAAAACGCGTCAGGTGAAACAATCGGCAAGGCTAAAGTGCTCTGGATGACGGATAATGTGACAAATGAGCCGGTTTTACTTGTTAACGGTTTTGAAATAACCGGAAACAAAGCGTACAACAATCAGGTGCGCGATGAGTTTGTCGGGTTTATGAAAGATTATGCCAAAGCCGTATCAGGTAAAGATGTGCCGATAGTGACCGGAAGAACTTATCAAAAAATTAATTACGAGGAATTGCCTGAATTTACTTCAAATATAAATTTGATAGGTGATTTCCCTGATAATACATATCACCTGGATTCGTTCCATGAACTTGAAGACTCATGGCCTACGAACCTTGATAAACCTAAAAATCTCACAACCAAAATACTTTACATGCCGGATAACTACTGGGCAAAGAATATAGAACTTACTTCAAGAATTAACAGCAAAATAAACACGGTAGTTGACCGTCTGAAAGGTATTGAGGGCATAAGCAGTGTGCATGAAGTAAATCTTGCGGAGTTTATTAAGTCTGTAGAAGGTTACACCTTTAAAGAAAAAGAAATTCTTGAAGATAATATTGACATATTTTTAAAGAAACTGAACAAGCTGGATAACCCTGCCGAAAAATCAGCGGAAATAAGCCTAGCCTTTGATATACTTACTGATGCAAGCGCTAAGGAGCGTGTTAACCGTTTTTCTGAGAAACTGGGGGAAACTACACTTAGAAACTCAGAAACAAATACCTCATTTATTGCTAAACTCTTTGACTTAGGCTCAGATGTTGAGATGACAGGGAAGGGCATGTGGCTTGTCTCCGGCAGTGAAAATTCTATATACGGCAGGATTAACGGACGCGGCAAGTCGGTATCATCAATTGAAAGCAAACTTGTAAAAGAAATTCTTGATTTGGAAGTAAAAGATTTGACGGATGCAACATTAACAAACCTTGTTAAAGATTCTTACGCGTTCATCGTAATCACCGTACTTGTACAAAGCGCGGATATTGATGTTAAAACTATTCTTCGTAATGCTGCGCAGACTCATAAAGACCAGTTTGAAGATAGCAGTATACCGCTTGAAGATGCCTTAAGCGATTTTTATACAAACGGATTTAACGGTGCAATATGGAAGCAGCTTTCTGATAAGCAGAGATTGGCAGTCCGCGATATTGCGATAGAAAACAGAAGTGATGCTTTTGTTGATAAAATTATAGAACTGGTATCTGCTGGCAAAATAGATATTTCAAAAATAAGTAATTATTCTACTTCCTTAGATGAAAAACTGCCGTATTTTACGGCTAACCAGCTGTATAAAATTTCAGATGCGGTAGAAGCACGGACAGGCAAAAAAATACCTGTTGTATCTTATGACGGGGATGACTTTATCCATAAAGGCTCGACCAGAGATTCAGGATATACGGCGGGGCAGATGAATTTAAAAGTTGTTGGCAGCGACGACTTAATGGAACTCCAGTTCAGGGATTCTGAAGTTGATATATTTGCGGAATTAGAGCATGTGCCCTATGATATTCAGGAAAACAAACTTACCGTTCGCGGCAGTAAATATGATGCCCATCGGAAAGTGTTAAATAATCTTGATACCGCCGGTCAAAAATTGTATGAAAAATACAGGAGTGATGTTTATACATATTACAGGCTTAAAGCGCTTGGCGTTCAAAATTGTACCAAACCGGACATTGTACAGATGTTTGAGGACGCAATAAGGCGCGGAGAAAAAGTGTTTAAAGAGGATTATACAACCTCTGCGGAGCGTAACGGGCAGCTTAATCTTATATCTGAGAACGGACTTAAAGAACTTCACGAAACTTGATAAACCCTAAGTTAGCCGGTATAATAATTGAAAGGTAATAGTTATGGATATAAAAAAAATACAATCATCGGATACAGTAAATGCTAAAGGAATAAAAATGGATTCTAAAAAAGTTGTTTCAGCGCTCGATAATGTTCAGAACGCGGTAAAAAATCTGTTTAAGCGCGCAGAGAGAGAAGTTCCTGAAAATCTGGACTTTGCACCGGTTAAAGAGGTTATTTTGAATAACAATAAGGAGTTTTACCTTAAAATTATTGCAGATCCCGTTGATATAAGAAATTCAAGACGGGTAATCCTGTCTGCGGGTATTCCTGAAACACAGTATTCTGCAAGTCTGTCGCTTACAAAAGGCACCAAGGCGGAAGTTCTTAAAACTTTGTCCGAAGATGATTTTTCAAAACAGGTTCTTAAGTATATGAAAGAACTTGAAGAAGCTTCAAAATCATTGGATTGATGAATAAGGTTGAGTTGTATATTGCTGCCGGTGCTTTAGCCGGCAGTTTTCGATAGAAATGCGGTTGTACCCGCAGTATTCCCTTACATCCTATATTGTAAAGAAAAATTTATTTGTGCGGATTTTTTGTTTGTATTATACTACTGGTATAGCCAGATGTGAAAAAGAGGGGATATATGATGACGCAGAGCAGTTATGATGCAAGTAATATACGTGTATTAGAGGGGTTGGAAGCTGTAAGGCTAAGACCGGGCATGTACATAGGGTCTACTTCTCAGAGAGGGTTGCACCACTGTATTTATGAAATTGTGGACAACTCTATTGACGAAAGCCTTGCCGGTTATTGTACGGAAATACATGTAACTATACATAAAGACAACAGCGTAACTGTTGAAGATAACGGTCGCGGTATTCCTGTTGACATTAAACCGGAAACCGGAAAGTCTGCGTTGGAAATTGTACACACAGTCCTTCACGCAGGCGGTAAGTTCGGCGACGGCGGTTATAAAGTATCAGGCGGACTTCACGGTGTAGGTGCGTCTGTTGTTAATGCTCTTTCCGAAAAAATGGTGGTTGAAGTCTCCCGTGACGGCTATGTTTGGCGTCAGGAGTATTTGAGAGGTGAACCTACCGCTCCTGTCGAAAAAATCAGACCGACTACAAAGACAGGTACAAAGTCAACTTTCTGGCTTGATCCTGAAATATTTACAGAAACTACAGAAATTGACAGAGATATTGTTGCGACCCGCTTTAGAGAAATGGCTTTCCTGAATAAAGGACTCAAAATCGTTATGCATGATGATGTCTCAGGAGAAGAACAGGTTTTCCACTATGAAGGCGGTATCGGAAGCTATGTTTCTTTCTTGAATAAGAATAAAACAGTTCTTTTTGATGAGCCGATTTATATTGACAAGATGGTTGATAAAATGAAAGTTGAAATCGCAATGCAGTATACTGATGCATACAATGATTGTATACTTTCATTTGCAAATAATATTAACACCCACCATGGCGGTACCCACTTAACCGGATTTAGAAACGGTATCACGCGTGTATTAAATGATTACGCCCGTAAAAACAATATTTTAAAAGATTCGGAACAAAACCTTTCAGGCGATGACGTAAGAGAAGGGTTGACGGCAATTGTCAGTGTTAAAATTGAAAATCCTGAGTTTGAAGGTCAAACAAAAGAAAAACTCGGTAATCAGGAGGCAATGGGCGCCGTTCAGGATACAATAAGAGAAAAATTGCAGGAATGGCTGGAGTTTAACCCCAAACTTGCTAAAACTATTATTGAAAAAACTCTGCAGGCTCAAAGAGCAAGAGAGGCTGCAAGAAGAGCAAGAGAACTTACAAGACGTAAATCTGCACTTGAAACCTCTACTCTTCCCGGAAAACTCGCGGACTGTTCTAACCGTGAGCCTGAAAAATGCGAAATCTTCCTCGTTGAGGGTGATTCAGCAGGCGGGTCTGCAAAACAGGGCAGAAACAGAATGTTCCAGGCAATCCTTCCGTTAAGAGGTAAAATTCTTAACGTTGAAAGGGCACGCCTCGACAAGATTTACGGTAATAACGAAATTCAGTCTATGGTACAGGCGTTTGGTATCAATATAAGTAAGAATGAAGATGAAATTAACCTTGATAAACTCCGTTACCACAAAATTATTATCATGACCGATGCGGATGTCGACGGTGCTCACATCAGAACATTATTGCTGACATTCTTCTTCAGATATGCAAAACCGTTGATTGATAACGGTTATGTTTATATTGCGCAGCCGCCGTTATTTAAGATTACGACGGGCAAGACTTCTGAATACCTGTATGATGAGCACGCGCTTGATAAGATGCTTAAAGAACGCGGTATTAAATCTTTGAGTCTTTCTGATAAGACAAGAACAAAGGTTAAATCCGGCGAAGAATTACTTACCCTGCTGCATAATATGTCTACATTCTATCGTTCTTATAACAACCCGATTTTGAATATTATTCCTGCGGTTGTTTTAAGGGGATTAATCCGTTCTAATATCAAGGCTGAAGATTTTGAAGATCAGGCTAAGATGAATGAAATTCTGGCATACTTAGACCACTACTTAAAAGACCACGCAGAAAATTACGGTATTACGGAAGCAAAGAACTATCGTGTAGAACTTAAATACAGTCCTGAAGTGGCAAGGTATGCAATAGTACTTCATACAACGGATGACGATTTCACTCTCATTACATCAAACATTATAAAGAGTAACGAGTATAAGCGTTTATGTAATTCTTATCCGCTAATACGTGACTTCTTAATTGAAGAAGAAAAAATCCTTATTCTGGAAACAGATACGGAACAAGTAGAAATTAAATCGTTTGAGCAGCTGCAAAAACTGGTTGATGACAGGGGGCAAAAGGGTTTAACAATTCAAAGATTTAAAGGTTTAGGTGAAATGATGCCGCAGCAGCTGTGGGAAACTACTATGGATCCGGAAACAAGAACCTTGTTAAAGGTTAGTATAGAGGACGCTATGATGTGTGATCAGCTGTTCGATATACTAATGGGCGACAAAGTTGAGCCGAGACGTGATTTTATTGAAGCAAATGCTGTATATGCAACTAATATAGATACTTAGTAAGAAGAGGTGTAAACATGAAAAAAGAACTTATTTTCCTTGGACCGCCGGCATGCGGAAAAGGTACGCAAACTGACAGATTAGCGAAATTTATGAATATTCCGCATGTTGATACAGGCTCTCTTTTAAGAGCAGAAATGAAAAAAGGTTCACCGGAAGGTAAACGCGCTGAATCTTATGTCGCAAACGGGCAGCTTGTACCGGTGGAACTCGTTGCGGAAATTATTAAACTGCGTCTTGCACAGGATGATTGCAAAGACGGGTATATTCTTGACGGGTTTCCGAGGAGTCTCGAACAGGCAGAAATTCTTGAAAAACTCAATGCTGATTTAGACAAAGGTATTGAAACCGATTTTAGAGCAATTTATTTTGATGTTGATCCTGATGTTTTGTTGTCAAGAATCGTTAACCGCCGTTCATGCCCGTCCTGCGGTACTATCTATAACGTAAAATATAATCCGCCGAAGGTTGAAGGAAAATGTGACAACTGCGGTACTGATTTAATTCAAAGAGCAGATGATACCGAAGAAACTGCTAAAAAGCGTTTTGACACTTATTATGAACAAACGGCACCGTTGATTAATTTTTATAAAAACAAAGGTGTTTTAAAAACATTAAACGCTCAGGGCGGTATTGAAGAAGTTTGGGAAAGGCTCAAAGAGGTTGTTGGGTTATGATTAACCGAAAATCGAAAGACGAAATAA
The DNA here is from genome assembly GCA_944323635.1 of Candidatus Gastranaerophilales bacterium. GTDB lineage: Bacteria > Cyanobacteriota > Vampirovibrionia > Gastranaerophilales > Gastranaerophilaceae > CALUTH01. Next base: position 3,375 of record CALUTH010000043.1, on the reverse strand, counting down.
AAAGAATGAGACATGCTGGGCATATTGTCGCCCTCGTTCATCAGGCTATGAAAAAAGCGGTTGAGCCGGGTATTTCGACTTTGGAACTGGATGATATAGCCTACAGGGTTATAAAAGAAAATCGCGCAATTCCCACATTTAAAGGGTATAGCGGTTTTCCTGCGTCAATCTGTACATCTGTAAATGAACAGGTTGTACACGGCATTCCTTCAAAGGATGTTATTCTAAAGGCAGGTGATATTATAGCTATCGATGTAGGGGCAACGTACGGTGGAATGGTCGGGGACAGTGCCTGGTCTTACGCTGTCGGTGATATATCAGAAGAAAAGCAGCGATTGATGAAAACAACGGAAGAAGCCTTGATGGCGGGTATTGCCCAAATGCGTGACGGTAATGTCCTTGATGATATATCAGGGGCAATTGAGGATGTCGCAAACAGAGAGCATCTAGGCATTGTTCGCCACTATGGCGGGCACGGCGTGGGGCATGTTATGCATGAAGATCCGTTCCTGTTTAATTATCGTGTCGGAGATCATACCAGAATAAAAACAGGCATGGTTATAGCAATTGAACCTATGCTTAACCTAGGGTGTGATGATGTTGTTGTCGCAGATGACAAATGGACGGTAAGTACAAAAGACGGTGCCGCCTCTGCACATTTTGAACACACTGTGTTATGTACTGACGGAGCTCCGATAATGATGACAACCTTAATGGAATAGAAAATTTCTGTTAGAATTTAAAAGCCCGATACAAAAAGTATCGGGCTTTTAACTCTACTTTAGGTATCTGAATTTAAAGAGCGCCCAGAGTGCATCCAATCCGTCAATATAAGAAATCTTCTTTCCTTCATCATGGCTTCTTCCGTTATAAGAAATAGGAACTTCTTTAAATCTGGCACCTTTTTTCAACATTTTTGCCGTGATTTCCGGTTCAAAATCAAATCTCTCGGATTCAATATTAATATCCTTTATAAACTCTGCTTTAAAAGCCTTATAACAGGTTTCCATATCGGTAAGGGCAGTCTTGAATAAAAGATTTGTAACGTAGGTTAAGAACTTGTTGCCGTAATAGTGCGAAGTAACGGAAGTGTTAGAGTTCTCCATGTTTAAAAACCTTGAACCGTATACAACATCGGCGTCATCTGCAAGTAGAACTTCAATTAAGGCTTTGTAGTCATCAGGGTTATATTCTAAATCGGCATCCTGTATGATAATTATATCGCCGGTTGCGTGTGCAAGTCCTGTTTTTAACGCGGCGCCTTTTCCTTTATTTGTTTTGTGGTAAAAAACCGGATGAGATATTTTTGCATATAATTTTTGTGTTCCGTCTAACGAATTGTCATCAATCAGAATAATCTCTTTTTCCAACCCGCAGAAGTCAGCGTTCTCTACCTTCTCCAGAATTGGTAGGAGTGTGTTAACTTCATTGTATACGGGCATTAAAACCGTTATTTTTTTCATACCTTACCTCTTGTTACAATTCTACCATAAAATTGTTTTAAATACTTGATAGTCAGTAAAATTTAGTATATACTTTTAATATATGAACGGGTGTGAGATGAGTTTACAAGATTTTATAGTATCTTCGGTTAAAGACATTGCGGACAAGAAGTATGATGAGAGTGAATGGCTTATAAAGGAACATCGTTCCATATATAAAAATGATTCCTCAATCTGCCTGTCTTTACTTGCTCTTCTTGAATATATGAAAGGTAATTTTAACCTTTCGCTTCATTACCTTGATGATGCAAAATTTCTTGCCGACAGCGGTAATTCTCCGATTGATATTATTTTAAATGAGATTATTACAGGCTTTATTAATTATGCGGAGAAGAATAATTCTCTTTATACAATAAATTATAATAAAGCAAAAAAGCTGGCTCAGACTAAAAAAGAGCTGCCTTTCTTTAATAAAATAACCGAACTTATTGCATCTTACCCCGGCGGCAGTAATTATACATCATCCGCTCAGAAAGATCCGCTTGTTGCGCTTGTTAAAATCGGACAGGCTGTAGGCGCGGAGAAGAATATAAAAAAACTTATCCAGACTATTGCGGAAGAAACAAAGTTTGCAATGAAATCTGACCGGTGTACGGTCTTTCTTTATGATAAGGATACAAACGAAATATATTCAATAGTTGCTCTGGGACTTGGCAGTGAGGAATTGCGACTGCCGGCTGGGAAAGGTCTTGTCGGATACTCTATAATGAACGGCGAGACAATAAATATCAGAGAGGCGTATGATGACCCCAGGTTCAACAGGGATGTTGATTTGTCTACGGGTTACAGAACCAAGACTATTCTTTGTATGCCGATAAAAAATATAAATAATGAAATTATCGGCGCATTTCAGGTTTTAAATAAAAATGATGGGTATTTTACCAGAGAAGATGAAGATTTACTTATGGCAATTGCGTCAAGTGCCGGTATATCTTTAGAGAATGCCCAGCTATTTGAAAAGCAAAATAAAATGATTGAAGAGCAAAAGGTTATTTTAGACAGTTTTATTGATGCTCTTTCCACTTCTATAGACGCACGTGATAAAATTACATCCGGTCATTCTGCGCGTGTCAGGATGTATTCAACTCTTATAGCGAAAGAATTTAATCTTTCCGAAAACGATATTTCTATACTTGAAAAAGCTGCGGCTTTGCATGATATAGGAAAAATCGGTATAAAGGATTCTGTTTTACAGAAAGAAGGCAAACTTACGCCGGAAGAGTACAAACATATCCAGGAACACGTAGAAATTACGCACCATATACTTGAAAAGGTGCATATGTCTGATGATTTCGTACAAATTACGGATATTGCGTGTTCTCATCATGAAAAATATGACGGCAGTGGTTACTACAGACACCTTAAAGGCAATGAAATACCGTTCGGCGGACGTATTCTAGCTGTATCGGATGTGTTTGATGCAATAACATCAAAACGTCACTATCGTGATAAAATGTCTATTCAAAAAGTTATAGAGATTATTCAAAACGGCGCGGGGTCGCATTTTGATCCGTCTGTTGTTGATAAGTTCTTACATATCCCGCTCAACAAAATAGTTGATGTTTTTCTTACTGAAAACCATTTAACACTGGACATGAAAGACAATGACACGTTATCAAAATACAACTTCACCGATTTGTATAAAGCAATTACATGCGGGAAGTTGAAAAAACTGGTTACCGCATTCAACAAATATTATGTTGGGGCGGGTGAAGATGCAAATATGTTAAAAAATATTAACGTGTATTTGTATATTTGCTTGCTTGGCTCCTGCCGCATTCTCTGATGTTATAGAGGGATACGGTATTGACTATAACCGTAAAGACGCATATTCTGTTGCGAAGAGTAAATTTGCACTGACAAATGTTAAGAC
>CALUTH010000042.1 GCA_944323635.1 Candidatus Gastranaerophilales bacterium | reverse complement strand
AAATCCGTCATGAAGATATGTTCTTTACTATGATTAACGCACTCAAAGAACTTGATGCAAAAATTAAGCAAATAGCGATCCAACTGGCGGATAACATCAAAATAGTTGCTTCTGATAATGAAAAGATACGCGATTTAACCATCCGTGTTAATAATCAGGACAAAGAAATCAAGGAGCTTAAGAAAGAAATCGCGGATTTAAGGAAAGTAATAAGTAAATTAAAATAGATTACCTAAATAGTAACCGTGCTGTGAAACGGTTATGTGCTTTACACTTGCGGGCATTAAAGCCCGCATTTCTTTTTTTTGTAGTCAAACCCCACCCGAATTTCTAAGCTCACGGTTGTTCGCTAAGAAATTCTGCCCTCCCCGCATAATCCAAGATGTTTCGGGATCTTACCAGAAATCAAGTATAACGCCAAGTTGGCAAGATGCTGAAGCGCGAATGAGCAGAGAGCGGAGGGCAAAGCGTGAGCCTTTGCCCGCAGACTCGTTTAACGCGAGTGAGTAAGAAACCAAGTTCAGCATGACAAAATAATTTATCATGGACAGTTGTGGAAACAAGTTCAGGGTGACAAAACCTTTACGCAGATAGCGATGCAATTAAATCCTTAATGATTTCAGATTGCTGATTAATTTCTTCTATCCGTGCGTTTGTTTGTTCTACAAGTTCTTTAGGCGCATTTGCAACAAATTTTTCGTTCTTCATTCTGCCTTCTAAAGAATTCTTTTCTGTTGTAAGTTTATCGAGTTTCTTTTGCTGTCTCTTGATTTCCGCATCAAGGTCGATTAAGTTTGCCAGCGGAACAACAAGTTTTGAGGTTGATACAACCGCTGCGGCACTCTTTGGCGGCATCGGTGCATTTATATCCCCGTAAGAAATCCCTTCAACACGCGCAAGACGGTGTATATAAGGCTCTATAACCTTGAAGATTTCTTTTTCTCTGCCCGTAGAACGGATTTCAACATCCACCTTGATTGACGGTGAAATATTAAAGCTTTGGCGAATATTCCTTAATGAAGTGATTGTATCCATTACCAGATCCATTTCTTCTGCCTCTTCAGGGTAAGAAAGTTCCGGTGTATAAACGGGGAAATCAGCTTTCATTAATGCAGGTGCCGGTTTTTCCTGCGGTATAAGCTGCCAGATTTCTTCTGTTATAAACGGCATAATAGGGTGCAGCATTCTCAGCGACATATCCAGAACATATCTTAATACGCGTTGTGTATTGAGTTTTATATCGCTATCCGCAAGTTGGATTTTTGCAATTTCTACGTACCAGTCGCAGTAAGAGCTTCTGAAAAAGTCGTACAGAATATGCGCAACTTCGCCCAGTCTGTAGTTTTTGATGTTTTCATTAACTTCTTTTGCTGTTTCATTGAGTTTATTCAAAATCCACTTATCTGCAATTGTGAGTTTTGATTTATCAATCGGGTTGTTATCAACTCCGTCAATGTTCATCATTACAAATCTTGAAGCGTTCCAGATTTTGTTAGCAAAGTTTCTGCCGTACTCAAAACGCTCATCGCTCACTTTTATATCCTGACCGCCGTATGTGCAAAGGCTTGTCATAGTAAACCTTAAAGCGTCGCATCCGTATTTATCAATAATTTTAACCGGATCAATAGTGTTGCCTTTTGATTTTGACATCTTTTGACCCTTTTCATCCCTGATAAGCCCGTGGATATAAACGGTTGAGAACGGTGCTTTCTTTGTAAACTCAAGCCCCATGGTAATCATTCTTGCAACCCAGAAGAATATAATATCAAACCCTGTTACAAGAACGCTTGTCGGGTAGAATTTCTTAAAGTCGTCCGTTTCGCTGTTAGGAAATCCCATTGTTGAGAACGGCCACAGACCCGACGAGAACCATGTATCAAGTACGTCTTCATCCTGTACGTAGTTTTCGGGATCCGGATTTTCTTTTGCAACAACCATTTCTCCCGTTACTTTATGGTAGTAAGCGGGGATCTGGTGTCCCCACCAGAGTTGGCGCGAAATACACCAGTCTCTTATGTTTTCCATCCAGCCTAAGTAATCTTTTTCCCACCTTGGCGGAATAAATTTAATTCTGCCGTCTTTTACCGCGGCAATTGCTTCTTTTGCAAGCGGCTCCATTTTTACAAACCATTGTTCCGAAAGCAGCGGTTCAATAGTTGTATGGCAGCGCTGGCACTTACCGACGTTATGTTCATGGTCTTTTGTTCGTAACAAGAAATTGTTATAACTTAAGAGGTCAAGAACTCTTTGTCGTGCCTCGTATCTGTCTTTTCCGTGAAGTTCCGGAGGTACTTCTCCGCAGGCTTTCATTTTCCCTTCTTCGTCGATAACCCAAATAGGTGCAAGCCCGTGGCGTTTACCTACTTCATAGTCATTCGGGTCGTGCGCCGGTGTAATTTTTACTGCACCTGTTCCAAAACTCTTGTCAACGTATTCATCCGTAATAATAGGAATTTCACGCCCTGAGAGCGGAATAACAACTTTTTTGCCGATAAGTTCGGAATACTTTTTATCGGACGGGTGAACTGCAATCGCAACATCGCCGAAAATCGTTTCAGGACGGGTTGTTGCAACTATTATTGCGCCGCTTTCGCCTTTCAGCGGATATGAAATTTCCCATAAGTGCCCTTTTTCTGTTTCATATTCTGTTTCAATATCAGAAATAGCACTCTGACAGCGCGGACACCAGTTTACAATATATGCGCCTTTATAAATAAGTCCTTTGTTATAAAGAGTAACAAAAACTTCTTTTACAGCCTCAGAGCACCCTTTATCAAATGTAAATCTTTCTCTTGAACGGTCAAAAGAAGCCCCTAAGCGTTTGAATTGATTAAGGATTGCGGACTTGTGTTCGTTTGCCCATTCCCAGGTTCTTTCCAAAAATTTTTCTCTGCCTAAATCGTGGCGGGTTAAACCTTCCGCTCTCAACTGTCTTTCAACAACTGCCTGCGTTGCAATTCCCGCGTGGTCTGTTCCCGGTATCCAGAGCGCTTCGTACCCGCTCATTCTGTGATAACGGGTTAGAATATCCTGCAATGTTCCGTCAAGTGCGTGTCCCATGTGAAGTACACCGGTAACGTTTGGCGGCGGTATTACTATTGAAAATGGCGGCTTGTCACTATGTGCGTCTGCTTTAAAAAATCCGCCGTCTTCCCAGAACTTATAGATTTTTTCTTCTACCGACTGCGGGTCGTATACTGTTGACATTCCTTCTGCAGCAGTTTCTGCCATTGTTGAATCAGTTGTTGTCATTTTTATCCTCTTTATTTAAGCGCTATTTATTTTACCCCTACAAAATAGCATAAACAAAGGTTTTATTCCATAGATATATTACTTAATGTTAATAAAATTCTAGAAATTAAGAACGGTCTCTCCGTCGGAAAAGTTTATATTGCTGAACGTAAAGCCTTTAACATCTCCGTTCTTTTTATATTGTGCATCAAAAGTAACGTGCATGGAGAGCGGGCTGCCGTCCTTTCCTTTCTTTTTTATATCCGCACGTTTTACGTAATTAAGTGCACTTCTGAAAAAGTGTTTTGCGGCTTCCATTACTTCAAAAGTTTTTGTCGTTTTTGTTCTGCTTATGCTTTCGCTTTTAACTTCGCCGAGTTTTTGTCCCATTTCTTTAATTGCGTTACAGTCCTTTTTGCCGGTAACAAGATACACTATTGACTGCGCATTATCATAAACCGAACGGATTTTGCCCGAAAGTTTGTATTCGCTGTCGAATTTTTTGAACAGATTTATTAGGCTCTCGTTTTTATTTTTCAGACTTCCGGTAAGGTTTCTTATCACATAACTGTTGCATTTTTTTATGTTTTCGGGCTTCATTATCCGCCATACTTTTCCCGCCTTGTCTTTTGCGTAGTAGTATACGGGAATGGAGGCACCGAATGCCGGTGTACAGGAATTATCAATTTTCATATCTAAAGACCTTATTATTTATTTTGTATTTTATTTATAACACGTGAATTTTATTTTTTGCCTATATTTTGAAATAAATTTACAATGTTTAAATTTTCATACTGTTCGCAGGTGTTCCAAATAAGTGTTTGGAGCACATCCCCCGGGACTCTGTCGGTAAAATTATATTTACAAAAACCTTTTACCATATTTGTTGTGCCGTCAATGTTCGGTTGAAAATACTTGCAGCACTGGCAGATTTTTAGAACAAGCCCGTGTTCTGAGAGTTTTGAGGATAATTCCTGCAGAGCATCTGTCATTCTCAGGTGGTTGTTTCTGGTTGTGTATTTTTTACCTTTTGTGTTGATAAAAGTTACGCTTGCAAGTCCGCTTGTTGAAACAAGTTCCAGTTTGCACGGAAAGTTCTTTTTGCCATCCGAAACCCAGACATTAACAAGCATTTTTTCAACAGTAGATGGCTCGGATGCTTTTTTTATCATTGCACGTATCCATGCAAAGACCGGAAAATTATATATGAGTCTGCACAGGGTGTATCCCGGATAAAGGAAAAGATACCAGACTTCGTTTGTTCTGATTCTTGCGGTCAGCATGCCTGCAAATAATGCAATTATTAGCAGCACACCTTGTATCAAAATGGTTTTAAAGTCGGCTATAAAGTAAACATGAAATGTATGATATGCAAGTAAGGCATAAATAAGAACCACAACGAGCCAGTTCGGTGCTATCAGCGAAGAAATTAATTCTACATGATTAAACCTTCTAAAATCAAATTGTTTTACATAAGTGCCGAAAAGTTCCAGTCGTTTGCCTATATCAGGGTATTTATGCGTACAGTTTGTAAAGTCTGAGTATACTTTTAAATCCGGTGTAGAAAAAACTCTTTCACCTTTTGACGAAACATCCAGAGTATATTTAAGTTCTGTGTTTATGTCTCCTACTGAAATATACCCGACTTTATCAAGCAAAGCCTTTTTTATAACAAAAGCGTTTGAATTAAGAATATTAGATAATCCCATCTTCGCACGCATTGCTTCAACAAAATTTGCCATATATTTTTCGTATACAAATCTGATTTTTTCCGTAAAATGAAGTTTTCTTGTAATAATGGGTTCAATATAGGTGGAGATTGCGGCATGCTTTTGGAGGTAGAAGTTAACATCCGTTAAGAAGTCATGCCTTACGTAATATTTTGCATCCAGAAATACAAAAGCGTCCAACCCGTGAACCTGCGAAAGTTTTTCAACCAGTACAGAGTATGCCTGCGTTTTCCCGACCGTATCCATGTTTTTGATATTGAATACATTGATACTTAATTCGCTGCCGAGAAGAACCTCCGACTCGTCAGTACAGTTGTCAAGGATTACATAAACCGAATAGCATGACGACGGGTAATCCTGACTTTTTAAGAGTTTTACGAGCTGTTCCAGTGTTTCCTTATTGTTATGTGAGTATACAATTACGCACATGTTATGATATTTGGCAGTGTATTTATCCCGAACTTTCCGCCTGCGGCGTAAACTCTGAAGTGCCAGAAGTACAAAATAGATTGTGAAGATTGTTATGTAAAAATATAAGATTGTCATGACTTTTTACCGTTCCGGTTAATTAAAGTGTATATCAAATAGTTTTTTTTAACAAGCTAATTCCCCTAAATTACGTAGAAATATTAAGTATTAAGGGATTTGTAAACATTTCTTAATATTTTATTTGAAATAAGCAAAAAAATTTTTTTTCCTGTTTTAAAATATATAGTAGATAGATTTTAGTGTTATTTACCGGTACACATTAAGGAGTTTTAAAAGTGAAATTAAGTGGTATTTCAATGTTTAGACCTGCGTTTAAAGGTGTTGAGTATAGAAAAGATAAGTTTGGAGATACTTGTTACTATTTTAATTATCCGCATGATACGTCAGATGCAGAGTGTACACTTGAAATAGCACGTTTGTCACCAGATGAGGGCTCTATAGTCGGCGATCCCATAAGGCTAAAACTTCCTGATAATGGCAGCGGTGTAGTTGTTAATTTTAAGGAATACGACATTAAGCCGACTGATAAAATTGCATACCGCTATGTCATAAAGCATAAAGATTCAAATGAGTCTTTGTATGCAAAAGATCCGGGTATGAACTTTGGTAAAGATTACAGCAAGCTCTCATTGAGTACTCTTAAACCTACTGTCAACGGCAGCGGGTATCTGCTTATGCCTGACAGTTTCGCTCCGGGGTATGTATTTAAGGGTTTCAATGAAATAAGTACGGGTGAGAATGGTCAAATAATTTCTGATGAAACTAAACTCAAAGAAAGAGCCGACGAAATCGGACAGGTTGTTCTTGATAAAGAACTCAGAGCGAACGCCGAAAAATCTCCTAGAACATTCTCTAACAGTTATGGCGGCGGGCTTGCAGGCATGATTGAAAAGGTGCCTTATCTGCGCGATAGAGGAATTAAAGTTATATTTGGAACTCCTATTACCGGCGGGGATACGGTTTCCGCATTTAAGTACTGGCCGGAAAACCTCTTCCAGCTTGCAGGCGGTATCGGTGAAATGAATAATTATGAAGACTACATCTCCGAACTTTATAAAAACGGCATGATTTTTGTCATGGATGCTCCGCTTACCAGTGAAGGTTATGGCGGCATTCACCACCAATACGCTCTTAAGTGGGGCGATAGAGATAACCAGATGAGACACTGGTTCAGAATGGAAAATATTGATAATGACCAGATTGGATACGGTATTGTCGGTAAAAATTCGGAAGGATTGCGCCATTATTTAGTTAATGCGCCGCATAAGTTTACGAAAAAAGACGGCGAAATTCACTATGAAGTAAATGAAAACTTTGACCCATCTAAACCAACCTACATCCAGTACTATGACAAAGACTATGTGTCACCTGAACTTGTTGCAAAACAACAGGTATTAGATCGTTTTGATAAAATGACAACTGTTAACCCGCTTCAAACAGCAACCCATGATGATACTGTTGTTAACTTTAATCATATTCTTACAAAAGCTGATTACAGGTCTTATTTGAAGAATATTGATACATTAAATGAAATTAATAAAAACGGCAAAGTGAAAATGGACATAGATTCCAAGGACGGTACGGTATTTGTTTCAAATCTTACAACATCAAAGTTATCTGAAAAGAAAGCAACCGGGGAACTTGTGTGGGATGCAAATACAGATATGATTAAGCTGAGATATTTCGAATCTGCTTATGACTACGTATCTAACTACAACGTACCTGTTGATGAAAAAGGGATGACCGCTGCGAATGTTGAAATTCAGGATATGATGCTTAAATTTGCAAAATACTGGTCTCAAAAAGACAAAGATGTTCGCGAAATTTACAATGCACAGGTTTTAGGTAATATCGGGGATGCTAATACCGCAAAATCTGTAATTGATAACCTTATCAAGGATAATAAGCTGCCTGTAAGCGGAAATCTTGATATGGAAGCGTTGCAGATGATAGATATGGGGTTGTATAATTTAAAACTCCCTGAAATAACTGCCGATACATTAATAACAAGGCTTGTGATGGATATTCCTCTTGAATCTTTAACATTGTCGAAAGATACATTAGGTGTTTTATCAACATCATACTTTACGGCAAGAGCAAACAGATCTGAGCAGCTTGGCATGACAAGATACCAACTTGCGCAAGAAGGCAATCCGCAGTTTACTGAATATCAAAATCAACATTATGGTTACAAAGATGTCTATGAAAAAGTAAATGACATGTTCGCCGGCGAAGTATATGACTTTACCCGCGGGGTGCTTGAACGCGTAGATGCTAAAATGCCTGCAGACAAAAAAATCTTTGCTGATAAATCTAAAAATATTCTGACAGAATATGGATATTATGTAACAAAATATGTTGCGGAAGATGCGGCAAGATACATTCTTACAAAGGCGCTTGTTCCTGATGCAAAAGCTGTATATAATTCAAAAGGTCAAATAATTTATGATTACAATCAATTGAGAGAGGAGAGTTCTCTGCCTCAACTTGGTGTGGTTGGTCATACGCCTAAATATGAAGCTGAACTTCTGGCTAAAAGGCTTAAAAAAGGATTAAGAAATCAAAGCACTAATACTAATAATTTAGAATTTGTAAAAGATGCTGTTATTCAAAGATTCGGAAATGTTAGCCTCAATGCGTTCAGATATTCAGAAGCTATGGTTGCAAAATCCGGAACCTCTATGCGTTACCGTATAGACGCGCTAAAGGATATTGCAGATATTGATTCTGCTGAAAATCAGAATGAAGATAAGAGTAAAATTCTGGATCAGCTGCAAAATTTCTGGCGTGCTTATAAAGATACAATAGCAAGTGTTGCACCGGATGCTTGTATCTATGATGAGATTACTGATACGTCTAAATTTATTCCTGGAGAATATGCAACAACGGTCGGATTTATCGATAAATCCGAACACACGTCAGAAGCTGCTTATAATTATTTCTTCACTGATTTTATGAAAATGTTTACAGGTGAGTCTGCTAAAGCTTACATTAAACACAATTATTTTGGCGGTGAAATGTTTGATGATGATGCTGGCAGACAATCCGCAATTAATAATCAATTAAGGAATTTGCTATTAAAGGCTTATCCTGTGGATTATTTCCGTAATTTATATACATTTGGCGGCAACCATGATAAACCGAGACTTGCATACTGTATGATGGTTGATCAAAAGCAGGTTCATGCCGACATTAATAACCTTGAAGACAGTAATCCGCACCGTGTGACGGCATTATTGATGATTACGGGTGCGCTTGATATGGATGATATGCCGTTTGATTACCTTTATCACAGAAATGATCGAGCCTATATCAATGATAACTATCTTATGGGTGCAAGTAACACGGCAATTGCTAACGGCAGCATTATTAGAAATAATCTGGATAAGGTTCTGGTTAAAAATAACGTTATAACAGAAAAAGAAGCTTCCAAACTTCATGATGCAGTGACTGCACTTGTTAACGGTAATTATACAATGGAGCCGGAAAAACGTGCATCATTTGTTGATTACAAAACCGCATTTGCTGAAATTCTGGATATGGCAGAAGCAAAGGGACTTCGCCTAAATATCAATGCTGATGAACGTTTGCAATTGATTGACCGCATTCAAAGCGTGGCAAAGAAAACAGGTAAGAATAATAAGGAAAATATATACGGATACACTCCATACTATAAGGATACTGATGTTCCTAATCAAATCCTTGTTTTATGCAACCTGTTAAGGGATGCAGTTGGTATCGTAATGGCTAATAACAACGATACGATTAATAAGTTGGATGCTGCAATCAGGGAATATATGCACAAGTATACGCAACAGGATATTACAGAAGACCTTAAGCAGCATTTATCCTATAACCTGAATAGAAAAGATAACGAAAGAAACGCTTTTGGCGGTCAGGATATACGTGAAGCTATCAGGCTTGTTTTTGCGAAAGCAGGCATGGAAGGAAAAACCGATGCGCAATTTAAATTGTTTAAAGCACTAAATGATCCTGCTGTTGCAAAGGTTAAAATGTATATGCGTATACTGGCATCTCTCCCCGGAGTGCCGACACTTTATGGCGGTGACGAATTTGGTATGGGCGGAGCCGAGAAAAAATCTAAGAATATTGACCTTAAAAATAGAAACGCTCTTCCATTCAGTAAATTGGAGGGTGATGATGAGGAAGCAAAATATTATAAACAATTGAATGATGAATTTAAAGCAATATCTCTGTTAAGAGATAATGATAATTTGTCGCCGTTAAATGATGGTACGCCATATTACCTTACTATGCAGTACGCTGATAACGGGGTGAAACTTCCGACTGCGTTCTCAATGGATGGTGACGGTTCTGCGGTACTTTCATTATTTAACCTTTCCGGCATTTATTCTAACAGGGAACACGATAAGGATTATGAAACAAGGGTTCAACAGCCGAATCAGGTTGAATTAGACCGTATACGACTGGAATCAGATAAAGCGATTCTCGGTATCGGCGGATTATCTCTTACGGCAGGACTTGTTTTTAGAAATATTGTTGAAGGTGACAATACTATATATAAAGTTGTAAAAGAAGGTACGGATTATTTCATAAGGCGCTTTGATGCTGCTGGAAATGTTGCAAAGAAAATTGTACTTAACGGTGGCACAATGATGGATGGTGTGTTTACTTTATTCCACAAGGTACACTTCAAAGGCGGTAATCGTAAAGAGTATTACAATCCGCAATTCAACATTGTTTCAAATCCTTATCACTATTTGAACGAAAATGTTAAATGCGGTGAAAAACTCTCGGTAATCGCGAAATAAAAATTTTAAATAATAGATAATTTAGCGGGTACAAATTATGTGCCTGCTTTTTTTTTTTGTGTGTGTGTTGTTGAATTAACTTTGTTCTCTCTCTGGTAAAAATATTGTACATGAATTTAATAAATATTATAATGTAACAAAATGTAAATATGAATTTATATGGGCTGAGTTTAAGTTATAATGCCTGATACTATGTGATATGATGTGATGGGATTAGTGTAAATTGTTAAAGTTTTTTGAAGAAATGCCGTAATAGTGTATATGGTAATCTGAAAATTGGAGCGTATATGGAACTTTATGATATTGATATAAAACATTTAGCAGGCATAACCAGAGAGGAAGTTAAGCAAAAATTTGCAAATGATCCGAGATTAAAGCAAATTTTGAGTGTTTTCGATGCTATTAATAAAATAGATAAAAATTGCGCATCCGCCCAAAAAGACGCAATTGATGCTCTTGATATTGATGGCTTTAATCTTAAACTAACAAATTATGTTACTTTAGATGCGAACAGCGATAATAAAGTAAATGAATATGAGTTGTCTGCATTTTTTGAAGAATATAAAGAGACGAGATCTAAAATGACCGGTTTTGATGAAACTGCTGAGCCAGAGGATCTTGCTAAAATATTGCGTTTAATGTCAGAAAAAGGAGAAAAAGAATTTGCGATAAAAGCAAAGGAGAAAGAAGACAACTACAAAGAAATTGCTTCAAAGCTGGGTTTTCCCCTTGATGCTGTTAGAAAAATGGATATTCGTATACATGAAAATTTAAACAGTTACAGTAAAATTCAGAGAGACGGTAAAACTTTTTATCAATATAAATATGATGGGGGCAGCAAGGTATGGGATGATAAAGGAAATTTGGTTGAAATTGTTGAGGATAGCGGTAAAGAAGAAGCTTTAGGTTATGGGGAAAAAAGTTTTACTTCTTGTATAACAAAGTATAATTCAGACGGAGAAGACACTGAAGTAATTTACGTAAATGCAAATACCGGCGAACAGCTCAAAACCAGTTTTGATAAATCAACTAATACAAATACTGAAATAACTTTAAAAGACGGTGTCGCTGCAAAATTTTCCTCCAAAAGGAACGAAGACGGGAGTTGGAGTACAAGCAGATTTGAAAGTATTGTTTTTGACGCGGGAAAAGCAGATTCAACTCAAATATCATTTAAGTATGGCGAAAATAATGAATTTCTAGGATTGGATATAACGGATAATATACCGGAAGATGATAAGCCGCGCGGGTTTATTACTGATGGTGAAGTCTATTTGACTCATATTCCCAAAAAGCCTACAACTGTTGACACTAGTACAATCGAAACAATAAAACAAATGATGGACGGCGGTGCAAGGTATGGCGAAGATTTTGAGTTAAAAATTGAAGACGGGAAACTCAAAGTCGTCCCAAAAGTTAAAAATGAAACAGGCGAAGCGGCTCCGGAACTGAAAGGTGAAGCTTTTGAAAAGTACAAAGACCTTGTATCAAAAGGTATACATCAGGGTGAAGATTTTGAAGTTACCTATGATAAAGACGGAAATTATAGATATAATTTAAAAAATAATCAGGCAAGAGAATTCGGAGCCTCCTATAAAACGGAAGTTTACGATAAAGAAGGCAACTTTATGTACTCTCTGAGTGTTGTAAACGGTGAAATTATTAAAGAAAGCGCAGTCGACGGACAAAAACAAACAAGCCGGATGTCTTTTGATGAAGGATTTTTGCAGCTGCTTTTAGAGGGTGATTTTGAGACGGCAAGTAATATTTTAGGCGATAAAGATGTCTTGGAGGGCGGATATAATATTTATGAGCCTGCAAAGAAGTATAAAGAGCTAACCGGACAGGAATTGATGGCGGATGTTTATAATGCTTTGCACTCAGATGTAAACTGTAGAAACTTGTACTCAAAACTTTATCCGCCTGGAGCTTTTATTGCCGATACACCGGAAGAGGCAGTTAAATGCTTTTATGAAGGATATGAAGAGTGCAAACCTATAATTGAATTTAATCCGTATAAATCCCCGATTACAGATATGCTGCCCCGTATTGAGAGGGTTAACATTGGTGAAAACGAGTTTAACGAGCAGGTAAATGAAAATTCGTACAATGTAAAAATATCTGATAGTCAAATAACGGTTACGAAAAATAACGGTAAAGCCTTATCTATTGATGTGTCGGGAATACCTGCAAATTATGTAAACAGTACATTAAAGCAAATTAATGCCGCCGTTTTATATGATATTGCGGCTACCGGCACCCGTCTGGTCCTAAAAGATGATATTAATGCCGGTTCATTTGGCGGCACAATAAACGGATATTTTGCAAACGGTGACAACAGCATTTATCTTGACCCCAATGCGACTATCGGGGAAAGAGCCGTCAATACTATAGTCCACGAAAGCGGGCATATGTGCGAATTTATTGATGATAAAGATAATGCCATTAAAGCAATAAAAGAACAAATAAAACAAAAAATAATCCAAAAGGGCAGCGACCGTCCGTACACGATGGAAGAGCTCCTTCAAAAACACGGTACTTTTCAGCCGGCGGCCTCTCATGATGAAAAATTAAAAGAATCATTCCAAAAAGAATTTGCAAATTACATGAAAAACAGACCTAAGATAAATCCTAACGGTGAATATGCGCTTACAGACATCAAAGAATTTTTTGCAGAAGCGTACAGTCTGCTTAATATAGGAACTTGTAAAAGTGCTTATGTAATATCAAATTATTTTCCTGAGACCTTTGCCCGTGCTAAAGAACTAATGGAGGAGTGCAGAGCATTCAAAGATACCCAGTAGAATTTATTGTAAAGTTTTGTAAAAATTTTCTGAAAAAATTAAAGTTTTTGAGCAAATGTACCGTAATAGTATATAGAAAATACTAAAGGAGTAATAAGATATGGGTATCAATGTCAACAGTTTAAGTCCTACAGAAGCTAAGTCGTACTGGTATGATTATAATAACGGGAATACAAAAGGAATTTCGGAGGCTGAATACCAGTCGCTAGTTACAAAGTTTCGTTCCTATATTGATAACTGGGAAAACGATGTTGACGAAAACGGATATACTGCGGGAGATTCTCCGCAGGACAGATTAGATTTTGATTCGGATGATGCCGGATTCTTTGGTGACGGCAAAGGCGGACTGGGAATTACTAATACTGCCGTTGCTGGTGGTGCTGCGATTGTTAGTACAACAAATCTTGTGCCGTCATTGGGGATGAACATAACTGGGACTACCGGTTTGGATAAAAGTGTTACAAGTGCTGATATTTCAAAGAATTTTACACAACAAGGTAGTGTTAATGAAGGCGGTGTTAGTGCCTCATTACTTATAGCAGCGGCAATGCAGCTTGCTATGGCAATAGCTACAAAAGCAAGTTCACCGAATAAAGATGCGGTAGAGGCTTGTCAAAAGGCACAGGATGAATTATATACAGAGCAGGCAAATCTTGCGGATCAAGTGCTTACTATGGAAGAGATGCAGGAACAGATGGAATTGCTGCAGGAACAGGCTCTTGAGACAAATGAAGCCGGACAGAGCGACATTGTTGATATGGAGGGATTATACAATTACTATTATACAAAATATCAAAACGGCACGGCGACCGACAGAGAAATTGCACTTATGAAAGCACTTGGTGCACAAATGCAGTCTACTCAATCCGCGACTAATGACGAAACATTAGCATTAAATGAAGAGATTGTTAAAGTTGGTGACGGATATGAAGATATTACGGCAAATATTGATACTACAAATCAATTTACAGAATATGTTGCTGATATTGATGAGGCAACCAAAAGAGCGGCAATTACGCAGGGAGCTATTTTAACCCTCTCTGCGGCTTCTGCAGCAGTAACTATGATTAAATGTTATGCAAGGGCAAGTGCACTTGCCGGTTCTATATTTGGCTCCTGGGCGGCTGTTGCTTATATAGCTGCGGCAGTAATGGCAGGCTCAGCTGCAGCAATGTATGGGACAGAAGCTGCAAAACAGTTTACTGATTATCGTTCAACTGCGGAAGATACAATAGATTTGCGGCAAAATACACAGGATTTATCGACAGAAACAACGGAATATCAGGAAGTTTCAACTGAGTTCTGGGAAGAAACTGTTGAGGTCACAAATGAAGAAAACCTGTATACATTGACCCCGACTTATGCGACAGGCGGAGCAGCCGCAGCAGGAACTTCTGGAACAACAGATGAAACAACGCCCGGTGCTGGGGATAAAACGGACGACACTGCAACAACAAAAGCAGGTGTAGGTTCAGGTACAGCTACAGGCACCGGCGGTGTGAATACCGGTAATCAAACTGCAGCAACTCCGGCTGCCGGAGAACGTCAAACAACAGGAGTTAATCCGTTTGCGCCTGCTGAAGATAACGCAGAAGATGATAAATATAAGTTCGGCAAGTAATATAGTGAGGATAATAAAAAACGACCGGGAAACCGGTCGTTTTACGTGTTTAGTCTTTTTTATCTTTGAGTCGTTTGCCAAAGTATGTGATTTTCCAGCCTTCGTCTTCTATACGTCCTGCACAGCCGTAACCGGGGCTATTCCAGTTACAAGCGTATTCTTCGCTTCCGTTTTTCCAATCGGAACTTTCATCTGATGCGCCGTTTGTTGTAAATAACGAAACATCTGAGCCGCCGACAGGGTACAATCTGCCGTTTTGTGCCAGATAATATTTATAAACATCATATCCAAAGCGGTTTGGTTTTGCATACCCGTTTACATCAATGTATACAACGGCTGTTCTTCTGATAACTTGACCGCCGTTTTGTTTGATTAAGAGCGGTGTTGTTGATGGTGCATCAGCTAAGAAATCTGTTATGTAGATAAATGCCTTAGTATTTGTCTGACGAATATCTGCAGCTTTCCAGGTTGTCAGCAATGACCCGTCTGACAGAGAATGAACCTCGTGGTCTTCTGTCACTGCATCAAGTCTGAGATATTTACTCAAACCTTTGTATAATTCGGGCAAGGTTGCACTGTCAAAAGCTTTTAAATCTCTAACAAAAGGTACATCTTCAAGAGCCATTGCTGCATCAAGTTTATCAGAAATACTTGCCTGCGTTGTTTTTAGTGCGGCTACAAGCTGTTGTGCCGATACATTTGTTGCAAGTGTTGGCAGTGTTAAGGACGCTATAACTCCTAAAAGTCCTATGGTTATTAACACTTCTGCAAGTGTAAATGCTGATTTTTTCCTCTTCATATTTCAAAAGCTCCTATATAATTTCCAAGTTCAGATTATCATATTTTTTGCTATAAATCAAACAAAAGGTCTTAAGTTGTTTTTTTTTATAAAAAGCGGTACAATTACGCTATGACACGAGCAGACGAGTTATATAATCAGGGGTTTGCCCTGCATAAAGAGGGAAAGCTGGAAGAGGCAGAACAAGTATATCAGGAAGCATTGAAAGTTGACTCTGATAATCTTAATACCATTTTTATGATGGCAAACCTTAAATACCAGCAGGGACGATTTTCGCAGGCAGAAAAATTTATAAAACATGCTATACAAATTAGTAAAAATGTTCGGTTTTATGATCTGCTTACCAGAATAAAAATTGAACAGAAAGAGTTTAAAACTGCAATTGAAACAGCTATTCAGGGACTTAGAATTGAACCTGAAAATTTTGAATTGAATTTCAATATTGCACTTGCGTTCAAAAACTACGGAGAGTATGCAATTGCATTAAAATTTTATAAGCGGGCAGAAAAACTCCGTCCTGATTTGTTTTTGGTACCGTATAACATGTCTTCGGTTTATTTTTTTATGGGTGATGCGCACGCATCTACGGAGACAATGAGGAAAGCTCTTTCTTTAAATCCTAATAGTGATGAATTGAAGTATTATCTTTCACTGGCATTGTTTAAAGAGAAAAATTATCATGAAGGTCTAAAATTATTTGAAAGCAGGCTTTGCAAAAAAATGTCAATATTATCGCAGCAAAAGCTTTTCCCTGCACAATTTGCGTCTGCAAGGGAATGGAAGGGCGAAGATATTTCGGATAAAACGGTGTTCTGCTTTTATGAGGCAGGTTTCGGGGATGTTATTGAATATGCAAGATATTTCCCATTATTAAAACAAAGATGTAAAAAATTGTTATTTAAACCGCAGCAGGAGTTGGTTGAATTATTCAGGGAGAACCCTCTCGGTATAGATGAAATAATTACTTATGATATTGACCCTAATGAATTGAGTTTTCAAATTTTTGTACCGTTGTTAAGTCTTCCGTATTTACTGGGGCTGGATGAGCGGAATATGTTTGTTTCTCCGGATGGTTGTCTAACGCCTAACAGATCGGAAGAGCGTCGT
>CALUTH010000041.1 GCA_944323635.1 Candidatus Gastranaerophilales bacterium | reverse complement strand
CCGTGTAGCAGGCAGTGCAGAGTATAACGGTATGAACCTTATGGATGGGTCATTAGCAGATGATGTTAATATTCAAGTTGGTATTGACGGTTCTGCAAACAGCCGTGTAACACTTACTGCTGATTTGTTCGAAGCAGCTGATGCTCAAACTCTGTTAGGCGATGCAAATGATGCTTTTGCTTCAGCTTGTTCAGGTACGGATGCTTTTGATCAACTGTCAACGATTGATGCGGCTATTGATGATATTAGTAATCGTGTAACTAACTTAGGTGCTTCTCAAAACAGATTGGAATCAGCACTTGATGCGATTGCCGTTACAACAGAAAACTTAACATCTTCACTTTCAACAGTTAAGGATGCTGATATAGCTGAAGAATCAACTAGATACTTACAAGCACAAATATTGCAGTCTGCTGCAACAACATTGCTGTCAACTGCAAACCAAACTCCGTCAATAGCTTTACAGTTAATCTAATAGCTTTTGATTGGGTATATGTGAATCGCGGGCAGAGCTTATTCTCTGCCCTTTTATTAAAAATATGCACTTTGATTTGTAACAAAATGACAGCCCCGCTGAAGTATATAAGTATTATGTATGACTTGACAATTTAGTATGTGTAACATAACATTATTTAGTGGGGCGACATGGCCAAGTGGTAAGGCAGGAGCCTGCAAAGCTCTTATCCCCCAGTTCGAATCTGGGTGTCGCCTTTTTTAATTCTATTATATCCAATAAAAGTTTTATTATTATCATTGCATTTGAGGGATATTTGTTAATTTTTGTAACAAAACAGACTGGTTTTTGTTATTTATTACCTTAAATCTGGAATATATACCATGTAGGATTTGCGCAAGGCTGCGCAGACAACATGGAGAACCAGATTATGCCATTATCTATTGTTACAAACGTACAATCCCTGAAAGTTCAACAAAACCTTACGTCAGCAACTGACAAGTTAAACACTGCAATTGAAAGAATGACGACGGGTTACAAAATCAACAGTGCAAAGGATGATGCTGCAGGTTATAGTATTGCGGCTCAAATGAGTGCAAAACTTAGTTCTTATGATGTAGCTTCTAACAATGCTCAAATTGGTTTGGATATGTTGACAACTACTGAAGAAAACTACAGTTTGATTAATGAGCACCTTCAACGTATCAGGGACTTGACCGAACAAGCTGCAAACGGCACTTATTCCGATGATTCAAGAGCGGCAATTCAAGCAGAAATTACCTCCCGTCTTGAAGAAATCGACCGTATCGCTGCAAGTGCGGAGTATAATGGCATGTTATTAATGGATGGTTCTACAGGTGCAGTTAATATTCAAGTTGGTATTGACGGTACTGCTAACAGCCGTGTATCATTAGATGCAACATTATTTGAAGATGCTTCGGCTCAGTCATTAACCGGTGTTGCTAATGCTACATTTGCTCAAGATTGTGCAGCCTCTGATACAGCAGCTGCTCAGTTAACTAAATTAGATGATGCTATTGATGACATTAGTACACGTGTTACTAATCTGGGTGCATCTCAAAACCGTTTAGAATCAGCAATTGATTCTATTCTGGTTACAACAGAAAACCTGACATCATCTCTGTCAACTGTTAAAGATGCTGATATTGCAGAAGAGTCAACAAGGTATTTGCAAGCACAAATCCTTCAGTCTGCGGCTACAACGCTGTTGTCTACAGCAAACCAAACTCCTTCAATAGCGTTACAGTTAATCTAGCCGCTTCTTCAATAGGTTTATAATCCGATCGGAACACAGGTCATTTAATTTGTTTCGGTCGGATTTTCCCGTGAATTAGACCTTAATCTCATATTGATTTTATTTTTTGTAATATTGTAATTTGTTGGATATTTTAAGACTGTTGATGATTGTGCCAGATTGAGAAATATTTTTGCATTATCAGGAGCGGATGTTAAAAAGTCTGAATATAAATTAATATTTTTTCTGGCGGGAACTATAAGTCCTGTTTTACTCATTTTTTCTAATGAATATTCTGAAGCAAGGTAGTTTACAAAATTTAATGCCTCTTTAGGATGTTTTGTATTTTTTGTAATTCCCCATCCTGTTGTATCACATGGAACGTTACTGCCATTTTTGCCAGCCGGAAAGGGTAATATGTCCCATTCAAATTGTGCTTTTTCCCGTATTTTCGGTGTCATCCAGCGCCCTGAAAGATAAAATGCACATTTTCCGTTTAGAAAAAACTCTGCACCTGTTGCTTGTCCTATTTCATAATTCATCGGGGCGTAATGATATTTTTGACTTAAATCTTTGTAAAATTTGACACTTTCATATTTGTATAAATTGTTGAGTGTAATATTTTCTGCGTTTTCTCCAAAGCTTAGAATAAACGGGTATAAATAAAATAAATCATCTTCTAAAGGAACAGCAAAAATATTTTTTCCTTTAAGAATATTTGAAATATTTAAAAAATTACAAATTGTCCAATTATCCTCGGGAGGTGCAATACCGTTTTCTTTTAGGAGTGTTTTGTTGTAATAGACGACAAGAGTTGAAATATCCCGCGGAACAGCTTTTAGTTTACCGTTAACTGACAATGATGATAATGTGTTTGGATAAAAGTCTGTTTTATACTTGTTTTTATCAATATCACTAAGATAAATTCCATATTTGTTTATATTCTGGTTGTTGATTAGTACTACATCCGGTTCTGTTTTTGAGGCAAATTGCAGGTGTAGTTTTTGAAAATAGTTTTGCGGCGTATGCTGCAGGTTAATCTTTATATTCGGGTTTTTTATTTCGTATTCTTTAATTAATTCCTTAACTATTTTAATTTCAGATGCTGAACCCCAGGTTGAAAAATTAATACTCACTTGATCCTGTTGTTTTATACTTATACAGGCACACAGAAGCAGTGGTAGTACTGCAAGAACGAGCTTGTTTATCATAAAACAAGAACCAGATTAATATCATTTTGGGATACATCGACAACAAATTTTTCTTTATCTGCGCGTACTATGTATCTGGTTTCGCCGCTTTCTGTTTGTTCTGCTTTTCTTGCGCTGAGTTTAGAAGGTATTTTCCCGTCTTCAAAGTCAAGTAAATGTTTTATAACTCCATTTTTCATACCTAGCAGGGAAATTTTATTATTATAAGTTGCGATATATAATTCCGTTGAAAAATCTATTTGATATGTTGCATATATTTTAGTATCGTCAGATATACTCATATTACCTGCAGAAGAAGTATCTTGATTGTTTATATTAGTTTCGGTCGGTTGTTCTTCATCAGTAGAGGTTTTATCAGTTATATTTTCTATTTCCTCTTCTTTTTTGTCAGAGTCAAACTCTACCCCTAATGCTTTAAATTGTGCTTCAATATCATCTTTAGAGGTAAATATTGTAGAAGAGAAGTGTTCATCTGCCTTTTCTACGGTGACATCCGGTTTAATCAATTTAAATTCTGATAAAATGTCATCATTACTTTTTTCTTGTTTTTGTTTTTCAGTTTGTTCTGCTTCTTTTTGCTGATTAATTATTTCCATTTCCCGTGCAATGGCATTATCAATATCTTCTTCTGTTGGAGCACTTTCTGAGTCAGGCATATCCGGGTAGTCCGGTTTAGCAAATGAGAACTCTTTAAATATTGCATCATTTGAAAAATCAACATTTGCTAAATCTGGATATACATTATTATCAAGAACGACTAATTCATCAGGGTTTTGAACATCTTGTGTTTTTATTAATGTAAATGCAAAATCTTGTTCATTTTCATAGTATTGAATATTTGCTTCGTCTTCTTTTTCTTTTCTTAGTTGCGCCTCTAAAATTGCATCTTCGGACATCTCATAAGAGGTTATTGGAGAAAAAATAACATTAATATCAATGTCATTGAACTTTATATTGGGGTTATTAATAATTTTTTCGATTTCTGAATCACTAAGCATTGGATATTTTTTGTCAAATTCTTCGACAGTTAAGTGAGATAATTCTTTATTTTGTTCAGAATCTATATTGGTCTGTTTAAGAAGATCATCCGATATATCGACTTGTAATTTTGTTTGTATAGCGTCAATGTCGGCTTCGGAAAAAGACATATTTTGTGTTGTAATTACATCATCAATTAAATTATCAATTGGATTTTCAAGTTCATTATTTTCGTCTTCTTTTTCTTCTTCTTTGTTATTGTCTTTATTTTCTTCCGCTGTTTCTGTATGTTTATCAGAGTCTGTTATGGCTGAATCGTGTACAACAGGAGTTTCTGTATCGCCTTCTTCATCATCGACAAAGGATGCAAGAAAATCGTCCAAATCATCTTCCTGTTCCGGTGTTTTTTCTTCAGACGGCTCTTGTTTGGACAGTACAGAATTTTGTTGCGTTGTCGGTGCCATTGGACCGGAGTATATTTCATCTAAATCTATGACGGTTTTTTCTGGTTCTTCCGGTTCTTTAGCTTTTTTAGCTGCAGGAGGAGCTGGTGATTGTATTTTTGTTTCTGCATAACTGTAATCTAAATCAATAACACCTCTGGGGGTTTGTTTTTTTGTTTCTTTGTTCTTGTCTTCTTGTTTTTCATTTTTCTTTTTATCGTTTTTATCATCGTCTAGACTTATGCTCATATCACCGCATAGTTCATGCATTTTATCTTTTCCTTTAATGTAAAGGAGAACTACGACTAATAAAACAGCTGCTGTGCCAATTAAAATATATAATATTTCACTTGTATGATTTTGCGGAGTTACAGGCAATGTTTGTTGGGGTGCTGTAACAGGATCCGGAACTTCTTGTATTGGAGGGGGTTGTGTTGCTTGAACTTTGTTATCTTGTATTTCAATCGGTTCTTCTGTTTCCTCCTCTGTATATTCGCTGTCTTCAATATATTCGTCTTCAAGGTGCTGGACTTCGTCGGTGGTTGGCTCCTGATAAAGCGGCTGTTCTACGACCGGACGTGTTGGTTTTTCTCTTTCAATGTCGCTTTCTATTTCTTCATAAATTTGACTGGTAGCAGTGACAGTTGCTCCGGGTTTCGTTTTGATTGCAATTTTAGTATAGCTTCCTCCTCCTGTTGAAGAGGGGAGAGTTGTTACTCTCACTAAATCAACACTGCTTACATTTGGTGCATAACTGCTTTTTGTACCTTTCCCAATATTGGGTAATATAATATTATAGTAGCCGCCGGCTTTAGTGGCTTTTATTGGAGCACTGTACCCTTTTTCTGTTAAGATAACGGCAGTCACCTGATTGCCTGATTCTGTAAATTGAATATCAACTATATTATTATCAAAAGTTGCAGCAGTTGACATTGATAAACTGATTATTAATGCTGCTGATAATATACAAACTCTCTTCTTTATACCGCTATTCATATTTTTATTGTACCACAATCATGCTATATTGTGTATATTTGTAAAGAAAATTTAGCTTGATGAAATTTAGAAATAAATATATACTTTAAATATATAGTTACAAAAATGGAGGATTTTCATGTCATCAGTCAACAGCAATCAATTTGCGCAAATGTTTAAAGATGTTTTTGGCGCAGCAAAAATTACCAAAACGGAAGCTAATGCTAAGGGGCTTGATGTTTCTAATGTGGATTCAACTACAATTAATGCTCAAGTGGCGTTTGAAGACAAGGATATGCAAGAATACGTAATTGCTCAATACAATGCTGATTTAGAATCATTAGACGAAATTCCGGAAGAGGAAGAAGATATTACGCCTGCTGAGGGCGGATCTAAAGCAGATGTGTAGGCGTATGGGCAACTTTTTATTCCGGTGCAGCGCTTTGTACCGGAAGCTTGTGCTGTTTATTTTACGACAAATTCTCCGTTTGCAAGCGGTAAGTTAAGTTTTTCAGGGTTGTAAACCTGTAAGATGTAACGCCCGGGCTGATGAATGACAAAATAGTCAGTCTGATAGTATACCTCATCTTTCATTAATCGGTATTCTTTTACCCTAACCATCTCATATCCACCTCTGGAGATATTATCACCTATTTTAAATAATTGTACTCGTATGTAGTTATTTTCAAGCGGCTTTTTTGAAAAGAATAAGTAGTAAATTTTAGAACCTGTTTGAAATTCCGATACCGGATGAAGTACAGTTTCTTCTGTTATAGGTCGGTCATTAAAGCAGACAAAAGCCTTTTGTTTTACACACCCGCAACAGAAAAGAATAATAAATACACTAAGTACAAATTGTCTCATTTAGTTTTCCAGTTTTTTAATTTTAGCATCAATAGTTTCAAGCATACGTTCGTCTTCTTCAAAGCCTTTGTAAAGCGTATAGTTTTCTATAGCGTTGAATTTATCTCCAAGGTTTTCGTAAGCTTGACCGAGAGCGTAGTATGAATACGGGTAGTCAGGTGTAAGTTTTATTACCGTATCAAAGCATTTTATACTGTCTTTGTTTCTGTTCATCTTTAAATATATAAGTCCGAGATTAAACCAGCCGTTTGCATATTCCGGATTAATTTCAACCGAGTGCTCGTAGAAAAGTGCTGCCTTCTCTTCATCTCCGAGCAGATTGTAGATGTTTCCTATTTTTAACATTGTCAAACTGTCTGAAGGCTTCATTATTGTTGCTTTTGTGTAATAATCTACGGCTTCATTATATTTGCCTGCTTGATAATACTCATTGCCCTTTTTTATTAAATCATCGTATGTAAGGACGCCTGAAGGCTTGTTTGCTTGCTCTGCCGGTTTCGCTTCAGTCTTTTGGGGAGCAGCGGATGCGGCCGGAACAGAAGTATTTTCTGTTTCCTTTGTTGTATCAGCCACGGGCTGCTCCGGCTTTGGCAAGGTTTCTTCAAAGGCTTTATACACTTTATAGTATTCAGTATTGTCAGGTTCTTTTTCAAGGGCCAGTTTGTAATTATCTTCAGCCAGTTCTGTTAAACCCATTGCCTTTGATGCTTCTGCTATTCCAAAATATGCAGAGCCCTCTTCAGGACTATCTCTTAGTGCATCTTTAAAATAGAGAGTTGCCTGTGCGTAATCCATTCTGTCTAAAAGATAATATCCGTATGCAATTTGTGCAGATACAAGATTTTTGGCAATCCTGTCATTTTCTTTTACAAGTAAAAGGTCTTTATACAGGTCAATTGCTGCCGGATAATTCTTTTGTGCGTGTAATACAAGCGCTTTATTTGCCTTTACGTCAAAATCGTCCGGCGATGTTTGCAGTACAAGATCATAGTATTTTAGTGCATTAGCATAATCTTTATTTTCATGATAGTACCTTGCTAAAAGTTTTTGAGTTTCTATATTAGCAGGATCTTTAAGATATGATTTTTCAAGGCTTAACAACGCAAGAGCATCTTTTCCCATATCTTTGTAAACAACACCAAGGTTTTTATATGCCGCAGCATCTTCAGGAAATGCTTCAATGTATTCCTTATATGCTGTAACTGCTTCTTCGTATCTGTTCATATTGCCTAACAGGTTGGCATAATCAAATTTTAAAGCTGTAAGTTTTGGATTAAGCTCAAATGTTTTATTAAAAGCGTTTAGTGCTTGGTCTTTCTGGTCAAGATTCTGGTAAGAGAGTGCTAAATCTGCCCAGGCTACTGTATTTGTATCATCTGCTTCAATTGCTTTTTGAAGCATAGAAACGGCGCTTTCATATTTTTTTGTATTAAATAGAGCGACCCCGTATCTAAAGTAATCTTTAAAATTGGATGGATAATTTTTATAGAGCTTACTGTATATATCACAGGCATTTTCATATTCTTTTATTGCAAGGTATGAATTTGCAAGATTTTCATTTGCTTCAATGTGTTCCGGATAAGCTGCCAAGAAAGTGTTGTAATAGTCTATAGCCGCTTTGTAATCTTTTGAAATGTATTTTACATTTGCAAGATTTAAATAATTATATTTATAGCTCGGGAAGATTTCTGTTCCTTTTGCGTATGCTTCAAATGCTGCATCATAATTTTGCATATTCTGCTGCAGGCTGCCGATACTTATATATATAAAGGCATCATTCGGCTGTAGTTTTAAAGCTTTATTATAGGCATTTAATGCAGCATTGTAATCTCCGGTTTCTGCATATAACCCTGCAACTTTTGTATATAACATTGCATCATCGCCGTTTATTTCAATTGCTTTGTTAATTATATTTATAGCTTGCGGGTAATTATGTTTGTATTCGTAGCCGCAAGCTTCTTGGTACAATTCATGAGCCTCTTTGCTCATTTTTGCATTTACGTTTAAAGTTGTTGTTCCAAATATTAATAATAAAGCTATTGCGTAATTAATATATTTCATAATTATCCTCTTATTTTATTGCTTTTTAAAAAGCCCTTTTATTCCTTTTATTATGTTTTTACCGGTATCCATGATTTCTTTTACAGCGTCAGCTTTTTCTTTGTTTTCACCGGAAAAGAGTTTTGAATTCTTTTCTGCTTCTTCCAGTGCTCTTTGTTGTATATATGAGTTTGCACTGTCAATATCACTTTGAAGTACTAACCACTTAAATGATTTTACCAGAGAAAGTGGTTTTGCAACATCCCCCCTTGCTATAACCTGAAACTTTGTAGCGTTATAGTCGGAGTATTCTTCGCTAAAGTGCGGAATAGCATCCATTTCTTCCTGCGGGATTGTTTCGCAGAATAAAGTATATAATCCGAGGGTTGCAATACTCATTATAGAAGAACCTGTTCTTGTTTGTATCATATTTACAGGGTTAAGCATTGCAATAGGTCCTAACATATCAGATATTGTTGACGCTAAGCGTCCCCTTATCCTTAAGTCAGCGGTGTTTGCAAGGATATTAAAGTTCCCTTCAATGTTAAGGCACATAATTTCTCCAAGAGATGTAATTGGTTCTATTTCTGCAACACCATTTTTTAACGTTATGTGACCTTTAAGTTCATCAAATTTTGATGTATTAACTGAAAGCAGGTCATTAATTATTCCACCGATTGAGGTTTGGAAAAACTCAGATTCTCTTATGTTTGGTGCCAGTATAAGATTTTCTAACCGTCCGAATGGTCCAAGTTGACCATCTACAATAGTAAAATCAACATTCCCGTTTAATGACTTCATTTGTTCTTCGTAACTGCTGCCTTGAAGAGATACGTTTGTGTCAAATGCTGCTGTTCCTGTTAAGGTATCTTTCATATTGGCAAGTCCCAGAAGAGATTTTTCAACATTAAAGCCGGAACCTTTAACGTCAACTCTTAACAGGGTTGTTATAAGATTCATTGACGCATTGCCTCTTACGGTCCCTTCAAAAGCGTGTGCTATTATATCAGTAACGTACAAAATATTATTTTTCATCAAAAGATTACAGGTTATATTATTAGCATCAATACCGCCTGTTTTTGCCCGTTTAATATCAACTTTCCCGTTCCGCATTTCTACGGGAATATCTGCATTGTTTGCTGTTGTTGAAATACCGGCGCTACCTGTTTGCGGGATGAGTTTCATTGCTGCTTCAGGTACTTTCATAACTTTGTCGACGTCAATATAATCAGAATTCAAATTTAATGCTGTGATTATTATATTTGCTGCCGGCAGAAGACTAATATGCGTGTTTAACTGTATTATTGAATCATTGAGATTCAAGTCCGTAATTCTTGTTTCCAGTGTATCACCTTTGAAATCAAAAATTACATTTTTAACGGTTGTGTATATTGTCGGCAGATTAATATTTTTTATTTCAAATTTGCCTTTAAATCTGGGTGCCGGCAGTGCTCCATAAGTGAACAAATGTCCGCCGAATGTGAAACTTGAATTATCAAAACCCTGAATAGAGCCGTTTAAGTCTCCGTTTGTTTTTATCTTAAGAAGATTTATGTGAGGGGTTGCACCGATACCTGTAATAGTACCTGAAAGTTCAACCAAATCGTTATATTTAGCTATGGTTTTATCCGGGTGTTTTTCATCAGGCATTTGTGTTTTTAAATAAAGCCCGGAATCATGAATTTTTATACGATCCCCCTTAAAATCAATTGTAGATTTAAGTGTGGAAGTTTTTCCTTCAATAAGGTTAATATGAATAGGGGTTAGATAGTTGTTTCTGTCTGCATCAATTGTTATATCCAGAGTTTGTTTTTTCTTATCACCTTTAATATTTGCCAACAGCGGAATTGTACCTTTCGCATCAATAAAAGGTGCAGCTATACTTCCTCCTAATTGTTTTATACCGTTAGCGGTAAGTTTCCCGTCCGTAGTGATATTAAAGTTAGGATTTGTAGCATAATTTGTTACAGCGCCCGAAAGTGTTACCGTTGAAGTGTTATTAATTTTTAACACCGAAGGTTCTATGGTTATATCATTTTTGTCAATATTAACAATAGTATTATCGCAGGTAATAATTGAAGTAGATTGCGGAATTGTTACCTTAAAACCGTCATTGCTGATTTTACCGGTGATATTTTTTAAGTCACTCGTAAATTCACCGTTGAACAATTTGTCAGTAATTTTAATATTGCTTGATTTTTCATACATTGAAAAGTCTTTAAGTCCGACATTGATATTGCTTACTGCGTTTTTAAGTTCTCCCTTCAGGTTTACATCAGCAAAAATATCGCCTGAAGTTATATTAAATGATTTTTTTAAATCTGCCGGAGCAAAAGATTTAAATAACGGTGCTAAAGGTAGTTTTTCAAGATAAAGGTTAATGTCTGCTACCGATTTTTCATTGATTGAGCCGTTGATTTTTATGGCAGAACCGTTGATGGTTGCTCCTGTATCTTTGATTTGTAAAACATTGTTGCTTAAATCTATAAGCGAGTTAAAATTCATAAAATTGAGGTTGTATTTTTTGTTAACAATGCCGGCATCTTTAATGGTGATACTGCCGGTTGATTTTAAGGTTTTGAAGTTTGTTCTGAATTGTGTATCTGCAAGAACATAACCGTATCCTGCAAAAAGGTTCAGGTCGTTGTTTATTCTTAATGTATCAAGAATAGCTCTTGTAAGGATAATTACGTCATTGAAGTAAATTTTATCACTTTTTATTTTTAAATCCGCAAATTTGTTTTTTCCGTAATTTATGAGTCCCTGAAGGGTAATTCCCTGTTTTTCTTTTATAACAAGGTTTGTATCAATATTAGCTTTAGTTCCGCGGGTTTGTAAATGGATGTATGATGGCGGCAGTTTTACATCTGACAATGAAAGTGTAAGGTTATCAAGGTTTAATGTTCCGTAAGTCAAAATGGTATTCTTACGTTCTCTGACCTTCATATCAATATAAATATTGCCTTTTGGGTCGTAATCCCTGTAAATAAGGACAGGGTTTACAAAAGGAATATCGATGATTTCTTGCGGGTCATCTTCTTTATCAAGTTTTGTAGCTTTAGGTATGAAACAATCAAGATTAATATTTGCCGTAATATTTGTGTTGTTATCGCTTAATAACTGTGAAATTGTTATAACTTTGAATTTTTTACCGTTATATCCCAAAACAAGATTTTCGCCTTGCAGTGTTAAAGAATGGGCGGTTTTAAGGTCATTAATTTTTGCCTGATAATTATGAATTTTTACGGCGGGAACATTAATTCTTATAGGAAGAGGCATTTTTGCAGCCTGAGTTTCTGCCTGCGCGTCTGCCTGCAGAAGTTTTTGTTCAATTGTATCATCGCCGTCATTAAGTATTGATTCAATAAGGGTAATTATTTTGAACTGTTTTCCGTTCTGGATTTCAAGGTTAATAACCGGTGATTCAATTTCTGCACATGATACTTTTACACAGAGAACAAGAAGGTGGGGTAAAGAGATTCTTGTTTTAATTTTATCGGCACTGGTAAGTATTGAACCGTCAGGCAGTTTTACTGAAAGATCTTCAGCCTGTATACCTATTGCAAGAAGAGGTGTAGTAATTATTTGTGCATTTTCAAAGTTTACGTCCAGTTTTGAATATTCCTGCGCAAGTTGTTGGATTTTAGGCTTATACTGGTTTATATCTATTGCTCTCGGTAGTACAAAAATAAACGAAAAATACAAAAGTAAAATAATTGCGCCAGTAATAATTCCCAGCCACTTAAAAAATGTTTTCATAATAACTTACCTAACCTCTCAATTTTATCTGAAATTTAGTTATGTAAATTTCAAGTTTTTGGTTCCCTTACATGAACCATATGATATACAGGATAGTAGCACAAAAAGATGTTATCGGCAAGCGTTAAAATTTAATAAAGACACAGTTTTTATAAGTACTTTAACAGTAAAGAAAACGGCTTAAAGTTCAAGGTACATAGATTTGTTTAAAATACGATCATTTCTAAAATAACTTTCATAAAAAACAGCTTTTTTTATTATGTCATACCAGTCATCATAGGTATTTCTGTATTCTTCGATATTTTTATTTATATAGTGAATTGTAATTATGCCTTTGTGTCCTTTTGCTGCACGTAGAATTTCACACTGCGGAACGAGGTTTTTGTAGAAATTTGTGCATCTTATTGCTATTGCGTCATTCGTTGTATTTTTGATTAATGTGTACTTAGAAGTAGGGTTTTGCTTCTGATTTAAAGCTGTTACCGAGCCGAGAAGGGTGCGGGCTGAATTTATATAATTATTATAAGCGTGGATGATAACAGTTTTTTGCCAGTTTCTTGAAGTATCTCCTTTTAGGACATATTGTACAATTCCTTCATTGTACGTTTGTCTGTAATAAACCGGTTCCCATAATTCTCCGTCGGGATATTTTATAATTACGGTTTCGTAGGCAAAAACGCATAACCCGCTTAAAAGAAACAACAAAAGGCTAAATAAAAGGGCTTTTTTCATTTGCAAAAACTCCTTCTATTCCCGTTATTTTTTTGAACTTTTCTTTTATTAGAATTTCGCTCTCAAAATGTCCTATGTCAAATACAATTTTATCCGTTTCGCAGACTGTGTGGTATTTTAAATCACCTGTGACAAAACATTCAGCTTTTGTTTCTTCTAAAAATTCGCTTCCTGAGCCTGCGCAAAAACCTATTGTCTGCACATCCTTTTTGTTTCTGTTATTGACGTATCTTAGTTTGGGCGATATTCCCCTGATTTTTTGCGCAAGTTGTTCTATACTTACGGGGGCGGGTAATTCTACAATCCTTACAAATTCATTTTCCGAATAAGATATTTTATACCCCAGTTTTTCTATAAGCGTATCTGTGGTTCCGCCGTCGGCTTTGTCCATATTAGTGTGCGCGCAGTACATTTGAATATCTTTGTATTTTACGGGGACGGTAAAGAGCGGGTGGTGTGCGATAATTAAGTCGCAGCTGTTTGCTTTTGCCTGGTTATAAACATCATCAGTGATAGTCAGAGCGTACATTACGTTTCTGATATTATTTTCGGGAAGCTCTACAATCCAGCCGCTGCAATCCCACGTTTCCTGTGTTTCAGGCGGTGCAAATGCTTCTAACTTCGATATTATTTCTCTCTTGTTCAAATATATTCTCCAGAATAATTTTGGCAATTTCCTGCTTGGTACTTTTTTCTATAAATTTTGTGTTTAAGTCTTTATCTATAATATAAACTTCGTTATAGTCGCTTCCAAAACCCGAATCTTTTTTAGAAATGTCGTTTGCTATAATAAAATCGCAACCTTTTGACAGAATTTTGTTTTTTGCATATTCAAGTACATTTTCGCTTTCTGCCGCAAATCCCGCAATTAACGGCTTAGTACCGTTTCTTTTTTTGCAAATGGTTTTTAAAATATCAGGATTTTTTACAAGTTCTATGTTCCATGTATCGGAACTGTCGGTTTTCTTAACCTTTTGATTACTGTAATCTTTAACTTTCCAGTCCGCAACTGCTGCTGCCATTATTATACAGTCTTGATTGTCCAGCTCTTTTTCAACAGCATTTAGCATTTCTTCTGCCGACTGTGCAAGAATATTATTAAAATCCCCGCCTGTTTTAAAAGTCGAAACCAGAGTGATGTTTGCCCCAAGTTTTGATGCCGCTTCAGCAAGTGCAAGCCCCATTTTCCCCGACGAGAAGTTTGAAATATACCTTACGGGGTCGATTTTTTCAATAGTACCGCCCGCCGTTATTAAAATATTTTTCCCTGCAAGCGGTTTTAGCGGGTTTAGTAATTCTACGGTTCTTAAATAAATACTGTTTAAATCCGCAAGTCTTCCTTTTCCTGTTGTGCCGCAGGCTAAAAATCCGGTATCAGGACTTACAAAATTATACCCGAGACCTGCAAGTTTTGTTATATTTTCTTGTGTTATGGGATTATTGTACATATTGCAATTCATTGCCGGCGCAATTAAGAATTGTTTGTCGTATGCGGCGGCAAGTGATGTTAAGAGATTGTCGCAAATCCCGTTTGCAATTTTTGCTATAGTATTTGCTGTCGCCGGAGCTATGACAAAAATATCGCTCCAGTCACATAGTGAAATATGTTCGGGAGAGTAACAGGAGGTATCAAAATTATTGATATACACTTTATTATTTGTAAGTGTTTGAATTGTAAGCGGGGTTACAAACTCAAGGGCGTTATTTGTAAGTACGGCTTTTACTTCCGCACCTGCGCGTTTGTACATCCTTATAAGTTCAAGCGCTTTGTAAGCGGCAATCCCGCCGGTTATACCAAGTAAAATTTTTTTACCTTCTAAGTTCATAAAACATATTCCCTTGCCGCAATTATAACATGTTAAATTACTTTGTACAATTATACTAAAATGCGGAAAATGCAAAAATTGACATGCGGGTGCAGGTATGCAGTAAATTCAATTCGCTAATTTTAGCGTTTTTTCTTCGCTCTGGTGAGTATGGATGTCAGCTCTTGTATGAAATTAAGTACATTAGTTTTGCTGCCGCGCCGCAGACGTGTAATTAATATTTTTACCAGAGGCATAGTGTTATTGCTGCGGGATGAATTAATAATTCTTAATAAATTGTTTATTGTACACTTATTAAGTATGATACTAATAAATATGAAAGTATGTTCTGTTTCTCCATACAAAATCAAACAATGTAGCAGTATAAATCCCGTAACTTTTAAGGCAATGAAGCCATCGATGTTTACAGGAATTGACTACGCATGTGTAAGACGTTTTAAAGCACCTGTTGAAAAGTTTAATACAATTTTTGATTTACAAAATTGGGCTTCTGGAAAAGTGCATTTTCTGCTGACAAAAGATTTTCAAGGTCGAAAAGAAGCTACGCAGCTGCAGCGTAAGTCTATGATTGCAGAGTGGGGACGATATTTAATGGCAGAAAACAGTTCTGTTACGCCTGCAATTTCTCTTATTGTGCTCTCTTCAATCTTAAAGGAGCTTAAGGCAAACAACGATAATATCCCGCCGGTGTTAAATAAACGAGCACTCGCGGATTCTTTATCTGATCTAGACAGGCTTTTAAAGGCTGATAAGGAGTTTCAGTTCGATTTTAATAAAATTTATCAGGTTAATGTTAATAAAGTTTATAACGATAAATCCACAAATATTTCAGGAACGATGTGGGTAGTTATCCCATCAGAAAGTAATGATAGGGAAAATTTTGCTGCGAATGTTGAAAAACTTAAGTTTTTATCAGCGTCTTCCTGGTGTACAAAGTCTTTTAATGCAGAACCTTATCTCTCTCAAGGAGATTTTCATATTTATCTTGAACAAGGAAAACCGAGATTGGGTTTGAGGTTTAATCAAGATACACTGGTGGAGATACAGAATGAACGGAATAATAATATTATTTCGCTTAAATTGTTTGATGTTTTGAATGACTATATCGAAAATAAAGAATTTAATTTGTCAGGTATGATAATCAGCAGGATTAATAAAGCCCGTGAGAAAAAAATAAAGAGTAAAGAAATTCGTGAAAAAATAGGCATTGATGCAATTAACAATAATAATGTATATACAATAATGCAATATCTTGATTTTGCTCCGGAAACAAAATCCGACGGTTCTTTAAGTATTCGTGAATATAAGGTGCCTGACCTCCCTGCAGGACTTACTCTTGAGGATTTAGGTATAAATGAAAATAAACTTTTTAAAGAAATTTCGGAAATACGGAATGATGCAGTATTTAGGGATACTGATGTGACTGATTTAGGTAAACTTATGAGAATTGGCGGTTATGTGGATTTTGAAAACTCTTTTGTTATGTCACTTGGCTGTCTTGAAGAAGTAGGCGGGTATGCAAACTTTGCTAGTTCATTGGTCAATTCTACTGGAAAATTAAAGAGAATTGGGAAATGGGCTGATTTTGAAAACTCTATTCTTGAAGAGCTTAAAAATATTCAATACATTGGAGGAAATGTTTATTTCAATAACTCACGCATAAAAAAATTGGGCGAATTAAAATATATTGGCGGCTCTGCAGACTTTTCAAACTCGGAAATAGCTTCAACGGAACAACTGAAATATATCGGGAAAAAGGTGAAGTATGATAATTCTTTGCTATCATATTCAGATTTTAAAGAAATAAATAAAACACGGGATTTTTAACCCCGTGTTTGTGTCAATATATTAGTGAGAATTGTTATTTTTCATATTCTGCAAGCTGTTTGTAAAGTTCTTTTTCTTTGCTTGAAAGATTTTCAGGAATAACAATTTTGATTTTTACGTTTAAATCTCCGTAGCTTCCGTCTTTAGGCAGTCCGAGTTTTTTCAGTCTGAGAGTTTTTCCCGATGAAACACCTGCAGGAATTTTTATGTTTATTTTCCCGTGCAATGTTTCAATTTCACGTTGTCCGCCAAGAACTGCAACCGGCGGTGTTACTTCAACTTCTTTTGTTAAATCGGCTCCGTCTATTTGATAATTGCTGTCTTTGAAGTGAACAATCAGGTACAAATCGCCGGTTCTGCCGTAGGCATCTTTTCTGCCTTCGCCTTTTAGTCTTATTTTTTGCCCTTCTTTTACACCTTTAGGAATTTTGACTTTTACGGATTTAGGCGTTGAGACAATACCTGTCCCTCCGCAGTGGGAACAGTAGCCGGCACCATTACAGTATGTACACTTATCCATTTGAGTATAAGTAATATTTACAGAGCCCCCGTCAAAAATTTCTTTTGCGGTCAGGTTAATATTTTTTGTAATATCGAGATTTTCTTCCGGCGCCTGTGTTTTTGTCTGACGTTTGCGTCCGGTGCTTTGCGATGAAAAATCTGCACCGCTAAATCCGGCGTTGCCAAAATCAAATCCTGAAAATCCGCTTCTTGAACGCCCGCGGGTTGATGAGGTTTGAGTAGCGCCCATCATATCACCGAACAGTGAGCTAAAGAAGTCGGAAAATCCGCCGGCATTCCCGAATTCAAACGTTTGTGCGCCGCCGTTGTTAAAATTGAAACTAAAGTTTTCAAATCCAGGAGGCGGTGTGTATTCCGCTCCGCCCTGCCAGTTGGAACCAAGACTGTCGTACCGGCTCCGTTTATTAGAGTCGGACAGAACTTCATAAGCTTCGTTTATGTCCTTAAATTTTGCTTCCGCTTCTTTTGTTTTATT
Source organism: Candidatus Gastranaerophilales bacterium (assembly GCA_944323635.1). Classification (GTDB taxonomy): domain Bacteria; phylum Cyanobacteriota; class Vampirovibrionia; order Gastranaerophilales; family Gastranaerophilaceae; genus CALUTH01. Next base: position 285 of record CALUTH010000041.1, on the reverse strand, counting down.
TACATCGGGGTGATATTTACGAGCCAGCTTTCTGTACGCGGATTTTATTTCCTGCGTGGTTGCGTCACGTTTTACACCTAATATTTCATAATAATCTTTGTATTGCATAATTATCTCCAATACATATATTAATACAAAAAACCTCAAAACCTCTTAGAATTAATATTTTTTTAACTATCTTAAACTGCGCACCTGCCTCCTTACCCTTAAATGTAAATTTTTGTAACAATTTAGGAAAAAGGTGGATAAAAAATTAAAGAAAGTGGAGGAATGTGCCGATAAGAA
>CALUTH010000040.1 GCA_944323635.1 Candidatus Gastranaerophilales bacterium | reverse complement strand
AGTTCCGAGGCGGCGCTGCCTAAGGCTATGGAAATTATGGAAAAATTCGGTGTGCCAAAAACCATTGTGGGATTTGTTATGCCGACAGGTTATACATTTAATCTTGACGGCTCAACTCTGTACCTTGCTATGGCTGTAATCTTTTCGACACAGATTGCCGGAATCCATTTGAGTATAGAAGAACAGCTTGTTATAATGTTTGCGCTTATGTTTACAAGTAAAGGGATTGCGGGCGTTCCGAGAGTTTCTTTGATTGTTCTTGCGGGAACTCTTACGAGTTTCAATATCCCGATTCTTGGCGTTGCCATCCTGCTCGGTATTGACCAGATACTTGATATGGGCAGAACTACCGTCAACCTTATCGGGAACTGTGTTGCAACTGTTGTTATTGCAAGATGGGAAAAACAGTTTGATTACAGAAAGATGAAAAAGTTTATAAGAAGTTTAGATAGTGTAGAAAAAGAGTTAGTTGAGGCAAAATAATGAGTGAAGTAACAGAAAAGAAAGATTTTAAAGACACTTTAAACCTTCCCAAGACAACCCTTGAGATGAGAGCAAATGCGGTTGTTAAAGAGGTTAATACCCAAAAATTCTGGGAAGAAAATAATATTTATGAGAAAAATATTGCGCAGCGCGATAGGGCAAAATCTTTTGTCCTTCACGACGGGCCGCCGTATTTGAGTTCTGATAAAATTCACGTTGGTACTGCCTTAAATAAAATTTTAAAAGATATTTTAATTAAATATAAATCAATGTCCGGTTTTTATGCGCCTTATGTCCCCGGCTATGATGCTCACGGGCTGCCGATTGAAAATGCGGTTGTAAAAAATTTAAAAGGCGGCAGGCATTCTGTAACGGAAACAGAATTGAGAAGACTGTGCAGAGAATTTGCTGCAAAGAACCTGAAAGGTCAGGAGTCTGAATTTAAGCGTCTCGGTGTCTGGGGTGACTGGGGACACCCTTATCTGACAATTGCACCGGAATTTGAGGCTGAACAGATAAGAATTTTTGGCGAAATGTTTAAAAAAGGTTATATCGAAAAAGGGATGAAACCTGTATACTGGTGTGCTTCCTGCGAGACGGCTCTTGCCGAGGCGGAAGTTGAGTACGCAGACCACACATCTACCTCAATATTTGTAAGATTTAAGTTTGATAAAGACGCGCAGGAAAAGATTTATAAACTAATCGGCGAGAGCGGAAAAGATGTTTATGCGGTAATCTGGACAACAACCCCGTGGACGATTCCGTCAAACATGGCAATCTGTCTTCACCCGAATTTTGATTATACTTTCTTTGAAAAAGGCGGAGATATTTATGTAATTGCGCAGGGGCTGCTTGCCAATTTCTTAAACGGTGTCGGCTGGGAAGAAAGTGATATACGCGTAATCGGTGATACTGTTAAGGGTAAAGAATTGGAACTTCTTAATACCACCCACCCGCTGTATGACAGAAAATCTCCGATAATCTTAGGCGAACACGTTACACTTGATGCCGGTACCGGTGCGGTTCACACGGCTCCGGGACACGGTCTTGAGGACTACGAAGTCGGTCGGAAGTATGGTATAGAAGTATATTCTCCGCTTGATTCAAGAGGCTGTTGGACTGATTTAGTACCGGATTTGGAAGGTGTACCTTATTATAAGGGCAACGCTATCGTTATTGAAAAACTTGAAGAGTGCGGCGCACTTCTTGCAAAAGAGGATATTAACCACAGTTATCCGCACTGCTGGAGATGTAAAAAGCCTGTTATTTACCGCGCAACACCGCAGTGGTTTGTTAAGGTAGACAAGTTCCGTAAAGAAACCTTAGAAGCGATTAAAAATGTAAAATGGATACCTGCAAGCGGTGAAAGCAGAATTTCTAATATGGTAGAGGGGCGCTCAGACTGGTGTATTTCCCGTCAGAGAGCGTGGGGCGTGCCTATTCCCGTATTCTATTGCGAAGATTGCGGCGAAGTAGTTGTTACCGATGAAACAATTGAAAATGTTGCAAGAATATTTGAAAAAGAAAGTTCTGATGCGTGGGTTAAATACTCTGCCAATGAACTTTTACCGGCAGGATTTGTATGTCCTAAGTGCGGCAAAAATCATTTCAGAAAAGAAAAAGACATTATGGACGTGTGGTTTGACTCAGGTTCTACATGGAAAGCCGTTGTTGAAAAGCGTTCTGATGAATTAGGTCATACACCTGTTGATATGTACCTTGAAGGCTCAGACCAGCACAGAGGATGGTTCCAGTCATCACTTCTTGTATCAATGGCAGTACAAGGTAAAGCGCCATATAAAACTGTTCTTACACACGGATTTGTATTTGGCGAAGACGGTCGCAAGATGTCAAAATCACTTGGTAACTACATAAGACCGGATGATATTATCAAAAATTACGGCGCCGATATTTTAAGACTCTGGGCTGCATCAGTTGATTACAGAAACGATACCAAAATCGGCGATAACATAATCAAACAGCTTACGGAAATATTTAAGAAGACAAGAAATACCGCAAGATTTTTACTCGGTAATATCTTTGACTTTGACCCTGCTGTTGATTACGTTAAATATGACGATTTATTTATGATAGACAAATTTGCGCTCGGCAAACTCAATAAACTCATTGCGGAAGTAACGGAAGCGTTTAATAACTATGAGTTTTACAAATACTTCCAATCACTGCAAAACTTTGCAAGTGTTGATTTAAGCGCGTTTTATCTTGATATTGTAAAAGACAGACTTTACACATCAGGCAAAAAATCATTATCAAGGCGTGCCTGCCAGACAGTTCTGTATGAAACATTGCAAGCGCTTGTAAGAATACTTGTTCCTGTAATGCCGCATCAGGCAGAGGATATCTGGCAAAACACACCTGAAAACCAGCGTGGCGGGCTTGAAAGTATCCTGCTTGCAGACTGGCCGGTTGTAAAAGCCGAATGGGAAGATGAAAAACTGGAGGGCGAGTTTGCAAAAATCTTAAAGGTAAGAGAGGCTGTAACAAGAGCTATTGAACCTTTAAGAGCGGATAAAAAAGTAGGAAGTTCGCTTGAGGTTGCCGTTCATATTAAAGCGGATGACAATGAGGTGTTGAAGGCAAATGAATCAGAATTATGTAATATCTTTATTGTTTCGCAGGCCTATGTAACGGAAACTAAGCCGGCAGAGATTATGAACGAGTACACTGAGGACGGTTTAACAATCTGGGTCACAAAGGCGGAAGGCGAAAAGTGCGAACGCTGCTGGAAATACCGTAAACTCGGGACCCATTCCGGCTATGAAACAATCTGCGATGATTGTTACGAAGCTATTACTAAAGAGTAGGGGGTAAAAAAGGCAGGTTGTCGGATTAGTAAATCCGGCAGCATTTGACGGACTATAGCCCGACCGGTTACTAAATGTTTAAAAAGAGTGTAAAATGATTATTTTACACTCTTTTTTATCTATAATTATAAGATTTATTTTTTTAGTCCTTGCAGAGCATTTATTATAGGTGCCATTATATCTATTGCATTTTCTTTTAAAATTTTTGACTGGAATTTAGAGTGTACACCAAATTGTTTTTTCGGGTCGGTGAAAACATCCGGAGTTGTTTTAGGAGACCAATTACCCAACATATCTCTTACACGGACATATTTAACTTTTTGATTTTTATCAAAGCTGGTTTCTATTGCGCTAATAGGACCGCATGACAAATCCTTTTTTGTGTGTTTCTTACTCATTGGTCCAAATTCTACACGCTTTGCAATCAGTTGCGAGCCTTTTTGCAGTTTTTTAATAGTTATGTCTGCAAACGGTAAATAAGTTTTAGTTGTAGTAGCAGGTATTTTTACTCCCATCGTTATTCCTTTCTAATAAAATTGTACACAGTGTAAATGTACCTCAAGAATAAAATTTGCTATTTTATTAAGAAAAATTTACAAAATATAACTTCTTAAGTAATTCCGCTTAATTCCCCGCCCTGCGGGAGGCGGATTTGCGGTAGGGCGCCGTGTGAGCGTAAGCGAGCCCCGCCCGTAAGGTGTCGGGAAATGGTGAATTTCCCGACACCCCGCATAATCCAAGACAAGGGCTGGAGGTGGGGGGAGCATTACAGGTCGGGCTTTAGCCCGACAAAAATTAATCGTGGATAAAGCAGCAGAAAAATTTATTGTATAATAACAATGTATGAGAAAGAGAAATTTCAAACGGATACTGAATATTATTGCCATACTCCTTGTATGCGGCTTCGGGTATTGCTACTGGGGTTTTGACCTCGTGCCCGCAAGCAAATACGAAACAGTTGAAATGCAGTCGGGGCAGAATGAAGCTTTTTATGTCCAAAACTGGTGTACGGAGGATTTCGGACGCAGGGAGTTTATGTTGTGGGACAGAACGCGGGTGGACTGTCTTACAAAGGATTACGCTTTAGAGTTTGACTTTGCGCACAAGTGGGCGGAAAGCGTAGGGCAGTCGCTGTATTATTCGATTATGACCAAAAGGCAGCCCGGGGTTGTTTTGATTTTGACAAAGTTTACGGATATTATTTATTTAAAACGTCTGGAAGCTATTGCTAATAAAGAAGGAATAAAGATTTTTGTTGTAAAAGCGTATTAGGCTGCTTAAATTTTCTTTACAGCAAAGTAGAAAACGCTGCCTTGTGTTATAATTTCATGAAGGAAGGGACATAAGCCTGACCTGTAGTTTGTAATATAGCTTTGGGGAGAATGTATGGACGGAAACAATAAACCTGTAGTTAATTTAATATCTAAGCCGGAAAATATGCTTAGGACAGTATATACGGCTTGCAGAACGTGTTACAGTGCTGATTATCCGATTAATATATATAATTCGACAGATGATGAAGAAAAAATGCTCAAACTTATTGAGCGTGTAATTTCTTCGGGGCATTATTCAACCATAGAACATATACAGGTCAGTTTTGCGATTTCAAATGTTTCAAGAGCCTGCACCCACCAGCTTGTAAGACACCGCCACATGTCTTTTTCTCAAAAATCTCAAAGATATGTAAAAGAAAAAGGGCAGTTTGATTACATTATTCCGCCGACTATCGAACGTAATCCTGAATTGAAGGAAAAGTTTGAAAACTTTATGGGTGAAATTTCTAAAATGTACTGTGAATTTACAGATGCGGGAATCCCTGCCGAGGATGCAAGATTTGTTCTGCCGAATGCGGCGGCAAGTTCAATGGTTGCAAGCCTTAATCTAAGAGAACTTATTCACCTTGCTAACTTAAGACTTTGTACACGCGCCCAGTACGAAATCAGAACGCTTGTCGGTATGATGTGCAAAGAACTTGTAAAAGAAGAACCGTGGCTTGCAAAATATCTTGTTCCTAAATGCGAACGACTCGGGTACTGTGATGAAGATAAATCCTGCGGCAGAATGCCGGTTAAACAATGATTATGAATGATATTAACCAAAAACTGGAAGAAATAAGACAACTTCCCGAGAATGAACGGGTTTATGCCCTTAATGAACTTATTGAGGGTTGCGGCTTTGATTGCCCTGCGGCGGTTGAAGAATTAAAAGATATACTTAAGGCTTACGGCTACGGAAACCTCGGGCTTGCACAAATAAATCCGATACTCGGGGATATTCAGTATAATGCGCAAAAAGTGGTTAAGTATATAAAATATGCTGAAAGTCTTGAACTTGACATGGTCATATTCCCCGAACTTACACTTACCGGTTATCCGATTGAAGATATTATTGACAGACATCCGGTAGTTGTTGAAGAAAATATTAAGTGGCTTAAAGAGATTGCAAAAATTACCGGTAAAACCCGCGCAGTTGTCGGCTTTATTGAAAAAGTAAAAAGTAATACCGGCAGGCGGTATTATAACGCTGCTGCGGTACTCGGCGAGGGAAAAATAGAGAGTATTATAAGAAAAACTCTTCTGCCAAACTATGCGGAGTTTTATGACCTGCGTTATTTTGAGCCATCTCCGGTTATCGGCGCCCAGCCGCCCGAGACGTTGTGTAACCTGCAAAAACCGGTTGAAACACCAAAACTGAACACCGTTAACGGTAAGAAATACGGTATAACTATATGCGAGGATTGCTGGAATAATAATGAGTTCTTTGTCCCGGATCTCTATAACGTTGACCCTGTAAAGGTTCTGGCGGAAGAGTATCCTGATGTTATAATAAACTGTTCCGCATCGCCCACACGAACAAAAAAAGAACAGTTAAAACACAACATGCTCTCATATATTTCAAGAGCGGCTAAGACGCCTTTTGTGTACGTCAATCAGGTCGGCGCAATTGATAACAATTCTTTTGACGGGTCAAGCCGTGTTTATAACGCCCGCGGAGAACTTCTTACCCGCGCAAAATCTTTTGAAGAACAGTTTTTGATAGTTAATCCGATAAAAGATTTAGGCAAAATTTACCCCCTTGCAAACGGACTGGAAAAAACATTAAGGGAGCCCAAAGTCTTTACCCTCGATTATGAGCCGGATTTAGAACGTACTTATAAAACAATTGTTCAGGGTATAAGAGATTATTTTGCCAAAACAGGATTTAAACGAGCTGTCCTGGGTTTGTCAGGCGGACTAGATTCTTCTGTTTCCGCAGTACTTGTGGCAGATGCGCTTTCTCCCGCAAATGTTTTCGGGGTTTCTATGCCTTCAAAGATTACAAGTGACGAGAGCAAGAATGACGCTCAGACATTGGCGGAAAACCTCGGGATTAACTTTACTCACGCTCCGATTAAATCAATGTATGACACGATTAATGATTCATTGCAGGAATTGTTTTCAACAGTAGAGAGTAAATGGGACGAGCGTTATAAGCAATCATTTACCCCTGATAATATTCAGGCGCGTTCAAGGGCTATGCTTTTGTGGGGAATTAGTAACGAGTTCGGGCAGTGCCTGCCTATTGCAACATCGGATAAAAGTGAACTCTATATGGGATATGCAACCGTAAACGGCGATATGTCAGGCGGATTTGCGCCAATTGCCGATGTTACTAAAACTAAACTCTTTGCGCTTGCGCGCTGGATGAATAAAAACAGAGAGATAAAAAACGTTATTCCTGAAAGTGTTATTCTTAAACGCCCGGGGGCTGAGCTTGCAATAGACCCTAAAACGGGTAAGCCGCTTATTGCAGAAGACGCTCTTATGCCGTACGAGTTTATGGACGAAGTTATCTGGCGGATTGAGAATAAACACGAATCCTATAAAGAGATGTTTGAAACAGAGTTTCTTTACGAAAAAGAACACAATATTTCGTTAGAACAAAAAACGGAATGGCTGGACAAATTCTACCGCAGGATGTCAACCGCGCTTTACAAGTGGTCAATACTTCCGCCGTCCGTCATAGTGGACGCACGTTCGATTAATAAAAACGATTACAGGCACCCGATAACATCATCAAGGATTAATTACAAAGGGCAGGCGCCGGCTGAAATTGAAAATATTATTGCGGGCTGGGGTTAGTTTTTGTATTGTAAATTATATGTTTTACGCTGCAGGATGCGCTTCTCTGATACTTGCGTACGGGGCAGGCATGGTGTATCATATATATATGTCAAGAGAGCTTTCTATAATAATTTTTGACAAAAATGGCATGTCGTCAGAAATGACCGAAATTTATCTTAAAGAGCTGGAATGTGTAAAATCGGTCAAAATTTATGCTGACTATGTTCTGGGCTGTGAAGAATGCGCCGTATTGCAGCCTGATGCCGCAATTGTTGATATAACAGATAATCAAGAATTCGGTCTTGAAGTTTCTTCTAAACTCTCTAAAGCCAAAATTCCGGTTATCATTACCTCAATGAATACCAATGCCTCTGTTATTATAAAGGCTTTGCGCTGCGGTGCGGTTGAATTCCTTGCAAAACCGGTTTTAAAATCAGAATTACATGCTGCGATAGCAAAACTGTTAAATGCAAATGATAGTGAGGATAAAGAAGAAAGCAGAATAATTACGGTTTTTTCGGGTAAGGGCGGCAGCGGAAAAACTACGGTAGGCGTTAATCTTGCGCTTGAACTTGCTCGAATAACAGGTAAAAAAACAGCACTTATTGATATGAATTTTTGTCTTGGTGAGGCTGCGGCGTTCCTTAATCTAAAAACCTCTTTTAATTTTAGCAGTCTGCTTGAAAATGTTGATAATATTAAACCCGATATGCTGCTTGGAATGTTTGACAGGTATGAGGATAATGAACTTTACGTACTTTCGGAATCTCCGTCCGGCGCATTTTTGTCCGCGGTAACATTTAATAGGGCGGCAAGATTTTTTAAACTCTTAAAAGAAATTTTTACCTATATAATAATTGATTTACCGACTGCGGCGGATGAAAAAGTGTTTAAAACTTTGAAGCTTGCGGATTATATACTGTACGTTACTGCTGTAAATTACAGCGCCCTAAAAAATACTAAAAACTGTATAAATATACTTGCGGAAAACGGCGTACAAAAAGATAATATAAAAATTATTCTTAACCGCTATATAGAAAATGACGAATTAACCACAGAAGAAATCGAAAGCGAACTTGGCATGGGGATTTATAAAAAAATTCCTAACAACTACTTTACGGTAATGTCCGCTATAAACAAAGGAATTTCTGTACCTGAAGAGAATATTAATTCCAATGTTGCGGAGAGTTTTAGAGAGCTTGCGGTCATGCTTTCGGATAATATTATGGAAAAAAGTTTGAAGAATATAAGAGGCAGATATGAATATCAGAGCGCGAATTAAAAACAGTAAATATGAAATGGATTTAACGGAACTTAAATCCGTGTTGCTGGAACAGGTTGCCCGATGCGGGTACACCGAAAAAGAGGATATTGGCAAACTTGTAGAAATGGAATTGCGTAACCACGAAAATCTGAGTTTAAGCAGTTTCGATTTGCAAAAACTTATAACTTTTCTGGTATCAAGTGTAAACGCTTTTGAAATTATAACCGATGTGTTTGATAATGAAGAAGATGTTGATACAATATTTGTAAACTCTTTAACAAACATTGTGGCTGAGAGTAAAAACGGTATCAGGGATTTAAACCTTACAATTGCAGACGGTGATAAATTCGTTGAGGAAATCCTTAAAAATTGTACTTATACTAAAGAAGAGAACGGGAAAATAATAGACGCGGTTTCACCGACAGGCGTCAGATTTCATATTATGCTGGAACCGCTCGCACAATCTGCGCCCGTTATGGTGATAAAGAAGTTTAAACCGCAGATTGCAAACTTCCAGTCACTTATAGACAATGACTTTATTATTGATAAAATGGCAGATTTTTTGTCACTGGCAATAAGCGCACACAGAAATATTGTTATCAAAGGGCTCCCGAACAGCGGTAAAACTACATTGCTGAATGCGCTTGTCTCCAAACTCCGCGGCGACCAGCGGGTTGTTCTTATGTCAAATTTTGACGAAATCAAATGTCCTAACAGTAATATGGTAAGATGTCGATTAAATAATATTACAACCGCTGAATTAATGCGTTTGCTGCCGCATCGTGTTGTTCTTGACGGATGTTCTAATCTTGATTTTGTAAGAGAACTGATAAAATTCGATATGACCGGTGTTATAGTAACAACGGACAATATGGCAGAGGATGTAAGGGATATTCCCGACGCTGTTACTGTTGTTCTTAAGAAACTCAGCGACGGCACCAGAAAAATAATTTCTGTGGCGGAAGAGCAGGAAGAGTTATTCCGTTTTGACGCGGATTATGTTGAGGATGGCAAAGTGATAGGCAGGTTTGAAACATTGCGGGATATTCCTTTGTACGACGCTAATAATGACGATTACGAATTAGAGGAACTGGCATCACTATCGGAGCATCTTGCTGAAAAATAAAAAACAGTGACTTGTACAAGAACGAATGTTTTTACTGTTTTGGGATGGTTGGGAACTCGCCATCTTCTAGCCTTGGAGTAAATTTATTGCGCTGATTTTAGTGATATATAGAATAATCTGCTATATAAATTAAAAACAGGGTTGATTATAAGATATTTTAATGATAGACTTTACACAGGGGCGAACCTCTAATAGACCGGTTGCCGTGGGGCAAGTACCAGTGGCAAAGCCGGGCAGAGGGTGACTAATGTCACGTTTTGCGAGAGGAAGGTAGCGTACTATGCGAAGCATAGTCAGTGCTAACGCAAGCCCAAGACAAATTGAAAACAAAATAAACAAAAAGTCGTCACGGGCCTGTGGCACTCTGCCGAGCAAAAGGTGACTAAATGTCACGTTTTGCGAGAGGAAGGTAGCGTACTATGCGAAGCATAGTCAGTGCTAACGCAAGCCCAAGACAAATTGAAAACAAAATAAACAAAAAGTCGTCACGGGCCTGTGGCGCAGCGGTAGCGCAGGGGACTCATAATCCCTTGGTCGTGGGTTCGAATCCCTCCGGGCCCAAAAAAGAGGCGGGAATTTAATTCCCGTCTCTTTTTTTAGAATGCCTAAGATTTTTAGATAAAATAACTTCTTCTGTTGTCTTGTCTGCCAAAAGTTGAATTATCAGAGCCTATGATTGCATAAGTTGCCTCAAAAAGCTCAAACCCGAGCCGTGGTCTTTACATTCCTGCATCAAATCTTTTTCAAAAGCCGCTTCAGCGAGTTTATGCAGGGCTATTTCCCGTCCACAATATCTATAAGCTTGGAAAAGCATATAAATCCCCACAATTACTGCTAGCCTCTCTGATGAGTGTTAATAAGTGTCTATACGCCAGTTTTTGTAGCGGTTTTTCTGTTAGTAAAACTTGCTGATTTTGCAAAAAGAAGATGTTGTAAAAATAGGCTTTGAATAAATTGTATATAATATATTGAATGTATACTAAAAATTTAACGAAAAATACCCGAGTTCTTAACAATATAACCATATTGTGAAGAGCTGGCTTTTACTCCACTTACATCATATATTATCATAAATAAAATTTAAAACATCATATTATTAACAAATATTATTTTATCCAATTTTACCATTAATTATACTTATATTCTTTGATTTTAGTAGATAATACACCTCTCTTCACAATATGGTTAAAAAGTGAAGAAATTTTTTACAGAGTAATTCAAAGAGACACATCTCAGAAAGAAATAAACTGTAGTGGGAATAAGTTTGCCAATAAAAAATGCAGCTGAAATAGCTTCTATAAAAGATTTTTATAAAAAGAAAAACCGGTTAACCGAGCTTTTAATGTTTATGCTGTCTATTAACACCGGAATTGATTTGAGTGACTTATTGAATTTAAAAGTAAAAGATGTGAAAAACAAACTATACCTGAATATAGATAAAAACAAATCTATCCCGTTAAACAATAATCTTATAGAATTAATAAATCTGGTAGTATTAAAGCGAAAGTTAAACGAGTACTTATTCCTGAGTACAAGCGGTAAAAAACTGCACAGGGCATCCGTATTTTACGCATTCAAAAACGTATGTACAGAACTTGGACTGAGTGCAAAGTATTCTGTTGCATCATGGCGTAAAACTTTTGCATATCACTATTATGTTAAATACAAAGACTTGTCTTATCTTCAGTGGTTGTTTAATCAGACAAATATAGAATCAGCTCTTAAATATATTGATGTAGCCGAAAATATGAACTTGAGGTACCGGGAGGGAGTTGGATTATAATGAGTGTTAAGAAAATTATTGTACAGGCTGGCGGAAAAGGTACAAGGCTGGAAGGTTTAACTAGAAATAAACCTAAATGTCTGGTTCCGGTAAACAATCTGCCGATTATATTCTATGCGTTTCAAAAATTCCCTGATGCCGAGTTTACAATAATTGCGGATTATAAGACAGAAGTGTTGGAAAAGTATCTTGATGCATTTGGGGCTAAATATAATTACAAAATAATTAAAGCGAATAAAAAAGGTACGATTTCAGGAATAAAAGAAGCGATTTCTTCCTATACACCGGATGAACCGTTTATGATAATGTGGTGCGACCTGATTTTATCGGATAATTTTGAAATACCTGCAACTAAAGGAAATTATATTGGTATTTCAAAGGATTTTGAGTGCCGCTGGTCTTATATTGATAATCAGTTTGTAAAAGAGCCGTCAAAGGAAAACGGTGTTGCCGGACTGTTTATTTTTGAAAACAAAAGGTTGCTTGAAAATATTGCGGAAGAAGGAGCGCTTGTCGGATGGCTGCAAAATCAGGACATAAAATTTGACAGATTGGATTTGTACGGCTCAAAAGAAATCGGCACACTGCTTTCTTATTCTGATAATACAGATGATGCGCCGCGCTGCAGACCGTTTAATTCGATGGAATTTAAAGGGGATATCATTATTAAGCGCGGGATTAATGAACAGGGCAAAAAGATAGCGGTTGACGAAATTGCCTGGTATAAACACGTTAAAGAGCTAGGGTACAAAAATATTCCGGAAATATACGGCTATGAACCGTTAACGATGAAACGGGTTAAGGGTAAAAATATTTTTGAGTATGATTGCCTAACAAAGTCCCAAAAACGTGAAATCTTGCGCAAACTTATTGAGGCGCTCAAAGAACTTCACAACTTGGAGTCTGCACAGCCTGTAAATATAACGGATGTGGAAGATAATTTCCTGAACAAAACATTTGACCGCCTTTCAAAAGTTGAACATCTTGTTCCGTTTGCGGACAAAGAGTTTATTAAAATTAACGGAAACTATTATAAAAACGTATTCTTTAATAAGGAAGAATTAACAGAGGCTGTAAAAACGGTTTATCCGAAAGAATTTAGACTAATTCACGGCGACTGTACTTTTTCGAATCTGATGTTTGATACTTACGACATGAAAGCTGTTTTGATTGACCCGAGGGGGTATTTCGGGAAAACAAAATTTTATGGCGATGTTGATTATGACTGGGCAAAACTTTATTATTCATTGAAAGGTGAATATGACCAGTTTAACCGTAAGAAATTTACACTTGATATACGGGAAAAAGATGTTGAAATGGCGATTAAACCTAATAACTGGGCGGATATGGAGGAATTTTTCTTTGATTGCCTGCCCGGCGTAAGCAAATTTAAACTAAAATTGTTACACGCAATTATCTGGCTGAGTTTAACAACTTATGCATGGGAAGATTATGACAGTATTTGCGGTGCGTTTTATAACGGAATAATCAAACTCAACGAGGTATTGTAGGGGGGGGAAATAAGGGGTAAATAGGTAAAATGCTGGAATTTTCTTCTTTAAGTAAAACATGGATACTGGATGTGGACGGAACGCTTGTCAAACATAATGGTTACAAGATTGACGGTTATGATACCCTGCTTGACGGCGTTAAAGAATTTTTTGAACATTTGCCGGCGGATGATAAAGTTATTCTGCTTACGGCAAGAAAAGATGAATTTTTGCCGGCGTTGAAGACCTTTTTAAAAGAAAATAGTATCCGCTGCGACTATTTGTTAACCGATATGCCGATGGGCGAGAGAATACTGGTTAATGACAGAAAGCCGAGCGGCTTAGATATGGCATTTGCGGTAAATAAGGACAGAGACAAAGCATTGAATATTGATTATAAAATAAACGGGGAATTGTAATGGTTAAGTTTTATGAGTATGTAAAAGGCGAAAATGAGAGAACCGCAAAACTGTTCGGTATTCCTGTTATGAAACAGACCTCCGACTACATGACAGCGGAAAGAACGCAGGAATTTTTGGGTGGTCTGATTGCTACACGAAAAGTTAGTGATCCTGCGTCAAATTATACGGGCAAAGAAGTAAAACTGTTGGGGTATCCTGTTTTTAAAAGAGTGGAAAAAGATAATTTCCGTACATATTATGCGTTTGGAAAGATTATTCATAAAGTTTCTTTGATTGACTTGTTCAGAAAAGAGTATTTTAAGTATTTTGATGGTAAATATGACGATATTTATATATTGAATGCTAACAGCGGAGAAATATACTTGACCTTAACATATATAATCAGTAGTTTAATTAAAAGAAATAAGAGTAAAGCCCCTTTGTTGGTTGCGACAAAAAAATATCATGCCGATATGATAAGAATGATATGTCCTGATATTCCGTTTGTTTATGCAAAAAAATTAAAGATAAAATTGTCAGGAGATGTTTTTAATATTGATAATTTCAGAATTTTTCTTTTATTTGATTCTGCCCATTTCCGGCAGGTTGAGATTGATATTAAAAATAAGCCGATTGGTGAGATACATTATTTCAAATCAATGCTGAACAGGTTAAAAATATCTGAAGAAGATGTTGTAATGCGCAAAATAACTGTCCCCGCAGATGCAGAAGAAAGCATGCGGCACAAAATAGGAAAAATGGGACTAAACCTCAATAAATTTATATTTTTAGCTCCCGAGGCGTTCTCCTGTAAATTATATGATGACGATTTTTGGTGTGAATTAATTAATAGATTCAAGACAAAGGGGTATGATGTTTTTGTAAATTTAACATCAGAAGATGTTAAGTTAAAAAGCGCAGTTGATTACAAAACTTGCAGCTTGACTTTCGCTGAGGCTTTTGCACTTGCAAAGTATGCCGTAAAAATTGTCTCATTAAGAAGCGGGTTTACTGAATTTTTGCTGCAAACAGGTGTGCCCGTTTATGTTTTGTATACCAAATTCCGTGACAGGCATATGTTTAATGATATAGATATCAGTCATTTTTTGTCCGGATTTGAATTAACACAACTGCCGTTTGTTGATAAATCTAAGATACATGAATTTAACATGTTTGAAACATCCCCCGGACTTTGTATTGATACGATAACTGCGGAGTAAATAAGTGAATAATAAATTATTGGACAAATTAGATATATTGTTAATAACTTATAATAGGGCAAGTGCACTGGAAAATACACTTAAACAGTTATTTGACGTCAACTCTCCGGTTAAGGATTTCCCGATTACAATAATAGATAATAACTCTACGGATGATACCGCGCTTGTTATAAAAAAATTTCAGGCTATGCATCCGAATATAAGATATGAGAAAAATAAATATAATATCGGCGGTAATGCAAGTATTGTTAAAGCTTTTTATAAAGCATCAAAAGAATATGTTTGGATACTTGCAGATAATGATGATTATTCATGGGAAAGTTGGCGCCAGGTAGAGGAAGAAATAAATAATTTGACGGATGCAATAGTTGTGGCAACCTATGAGTGTCCCCAATTCGATATTGCTCAATTATTTTTACAAACAACATTTTTACCCGGTGTTATTTATAAAACTTCTAATATTGACGATACTGTAATGGGAAATATGGAATTTAATATTTCCAATATGTTCCCGCATCTTGCATTATCTGCAAAACTTATTAATGAAAATAAAAAAATTTTTATTTTAGATAAACCGGTTGTATTAATCGGTAATAACGAGGATAAAAACAGCAAATATACATATACAAGAGGATACGAAGGGTATATTCATCCTCTTCAAAAGGGAATGAATTGGATTAGCGGATATGCAAATTCATTGTATTTAATAAAAGATTTGAAGATTAGAAATTATATAATTTCACATAACAGGTACGGTACGGAGCTAAACTCCGCTAAGTTATTTTTTTATAAAGATAATGCGTCCGGTAAGAATTTATATAATTATTTATGCGTATTTGCGGTGCTTTCCCCGTTAGATAAAATAAGATTCTTAATCAATTATCTTTTATATCTTACTTTATACAGAATTATTTTTATAAGTCGTAAAGAATTATTTTTGCACAAAGAAAATAAGCATATTATTCAGTTTGATGTAAGACTTTTTTATTTTATTAGAACAAAACTTTTTAGAATTGAACGAAAAATCAAAGGAGTGAGTTAATGAAAGTAGTTATTCTTGCAGGAGGGCTAGGTACACGGCTGTCCGAGGAAACTAAATTAATACCAAAACCAATGGTTGAAATAGGCGGGAAACCAATTCTGTGGCATATTATGAAAATTTATTCATATTATGGTTTTAATGAATTCATTATTTTAACCGGTTATAAATCTCACATTATTAAGGATTATTTTGTTCATTATTACCAACAATACTCAGATATTACCGTTGATATGGTCAATAATACTGTTGATATTCACAGGATTCAAACCGAGCCCTGGAAAGTTACAATGCTTTATACCGGACAAAGTACCATGACCGGTTCAAGAGTAAAAAAGGCACAAAAGTACATAGGTAATGAGCCATTTTTGTTAACATACGGTGATGGCGTAAGTGATGTTAACATTTTAGAATTAATCAAATGTCATAAAAACAGCGGAAAGTATGTAACTTTAACGGCAGTCAAGCCATCCGGTAAGTTCGGGGCATTAAATATTTCCGCTAACGGACAAATTAATTCATTTCGTGAAAAGCCGGAAGGTGATGGAAATTGGATAAACGGCGGATTTATGGTTTGCGAACCGGAGATATTTAATTATATTGTGCCTGATAGGGATGATGTAATTTTTGAAAGGGCGCCCTTGGAAAATTTGGCAAAAGACGGACAATTAAATGCCTATAAGCACAACGGATTCTGGTATCCTATGGATACGTTAAAAGGGAAAATAGATTTGACCGAAATGTGGACAACAGGTCATGCTCCATGGGCACTGTGGAGTAAAAAACAATAAATATTTAAGCCGGTAAAAATTATGAAAATAATTTTAAAGGATAGCAGGATTAAAAAGAAGAATTAAAGGGTTGGAAATGACAATGTTTAATAATATTTATAAAGATAAAAGAGTCTTTTTAACGGGGCATACGGGGTTTAAGGGCAGCTGGCTTTCACTATGGCTTTCAAGCTTGGGGGCTGAAGTTTGCGGTTATTCTCTGGCTCCAAATACGGCGCCGTCAATGTTTGAAGAATTGAATATATCAGATAGAATTACTTTATCAGTATTTAAAAATATTCTTGATACTCTAAGTCTTGAAAAGACGATGAATGATTTTCAGCCGGATATTGTTTTTCATCTGGCGGCTCAGCCGCTTGTAAGGCTTTCATATTTTGAACCGGTGCTTACTTACCAAACTAATGTTATCGGCACACTCAATGTGTTGGAGGCTGCAAGAAAATGTAAGTCAGTTAAAGCATTTGTAAATGTAACGACGGATAAGTGCTATGAAAATAAAGAAATTGATAGAGGTTACAAAGAAGATGAGCCTATGGGCGGATATGATATGTATTCTTCATCAAAAGGATGTGTTGAAATAATGTCATCATCCTACAGGCGTTCTTTTCTTCAATCAGACGGTACCATGGCAATGGCTACTGCACGTGCAGGAAATGTAATAGGCGGTGGAGACTGGGCCCAGGACAGACTTATACCGGATTGTATAAAGGCAATAAACCACGAGCAAAAAATAGAGATAAGAAATCCGATAGCGGTTCGACCGTGGCAGCATGTTTTAGAACCGTTAAGCGGGTATCTTCTGTTAGGACAGAAATTACTGACGGAAGGTAAAAGATATGCGGAAGGGTTTAATTTCGGTCCCAATGAGGATAGCGTTTTAAAAGTTGCGGATGTTGCCCGGAAAGTTTGTGAATATTATGAAAAAGGTGAAATTATTGTTCATAAACGGGATGATTTGCATGAGGCAAACTTATTAATGCTAAATATAGAAAAAGCTGAAAAAGTTTTGAGCTGGAAACCTGCTTACGGCGCGGATAAGGCAATAAGTGAAACAGTTGATTGGTACAAACATTTTTATAAAAAAGATTGTGATATGTACAAATTTACGATAAATCAGATTGAAAATTACGAGGAGAGTATAGAATGGAACAATTATATCCAAAATTAAAAGAAATAAAACAAACAATGCTCAATATGGTCCATAAAGCTAATGTTTCTCATATAGGGGCGGGGCTGAGTATTGTAGATATTTTATATGCGTTATATTTTAGAATTGCAAATGTTTCTTTGGAAAACATTAAAGATGACAACAGGGATATAATAATCCTGAGTAAGGGACATGCAAGTGCTGCATTATATTCTGTTTTGTATCACAGAGGTTATCTCAGCAAATCGGCAATTGATAATTACTCTGTTGATAATGGAAGTTTACCCTGTCATATAGATAAGGAAAAATCTCCCTTTTTTGAAGTCTCAACAGGCTCTTTAGGACACGGCCCTTCGATAGCTGCCGGTATGGCTCTGGCGAAAAAAATGAATAATGAAGCAGGTCATGTTTATGTCATTTGCGGTGATGGAGAGTGTAATGAAGGTTCTGTGTGGGAAGCGGTTATGTTTGCTGCATCACATAAAATAAATAACCTGACAATAATAGTTGATTTTAATAACTTACAGGCTTTTGGGAGAACTAACGAGGTAATAAACCAATCTAATTTATTGGAGCGCTTTAGAGTATTCGGTTTTGATGCTTTTGACATAGATGGACATAATTTTAAAGAAATTGAAGTTAAACTTAAATATCGCAGTGATAAACCGGTTGCAGTTGTCGCGCACACTATTAAAGGAAAAGGCGTATCATTTATGGAAGATACTTTA
>CALUTH010000039.1 GCA_944323635.1 Candidatus Gastranaerophilales bacterium | reverse complement strand
TAGTTGAGGAAGTGGTGGGTTTATGAATGTGGTGATAAATGGGAGAGAGGACAACATTAGAATAAGGACTACAAGTTCCACGCAGTGGGGGGGAGAATGTATCCGCCGCGCAGAAATTTAAAATTATTTCTCCTGCCAGTTATAATCCGTCTCAAACGCAAAAAATTCCGAAGGTTGAATTTTTAAAATATCAAAAAGTTTGACCATTACTTTTGTACTTATTTTTCTTTCGCACCGCTCAATATGCCCAATGTATTTATCATTTTTGGAGAGTATTTCCGACAATTCTTCCTGCGTATATCCCGCAGCCAAGCGGTATTTTCTCACCTGTTTCCCTACATTTTTGTAATAATACTCTTCAAAACTTGACATACAAGTATTATATTTGTATACTTATGGAGCACCACTGCTGTATAAGCACTATTACAGAGTAGCCAATTCCAAAATTATAAAAAAGGAGAAGCGCAATGGAAGATTTAATAAATGAATATCAATTACAATTACAAGAAGTTCGTAGCTGTATTGTTGTATTACAGCAAGCTGTTCAAAATGAAAATAAAGAAATGACTTATTGCGATGTAGATAATTATCTAGAAATAGTACTTGGAAAAATAAATAAAATTATAGAAAGCTTTGATAAATTTAAAAATCAAACAATTTGCTTAAAGGAATGTCAAGAATAATAGATAGTTGTATAAGTTTTTTTAAACTAATATATCTTTCTACTCGTTCGACATGACCAATAAATTTTGAATTTACATTTAGTAATTCAGAAAGTTTTTCTTGTGACAATCCCTTTGCAGAACGATATTTACGAATATTTTTGCCTAAATTAACATATATATCTTTTTCAGCACCCATGTTTATTATAGTATTTTATATGCTTTCATAACACTACTGCTATATAAGCACTATTATTAGAAGTATTCATTTTATAAATATGGAGGTTGAACTTACAGCCAAACAAAAACTGTTGTTATCCGGTGCGATTTTTATTTTAGTACTCTTTGATTGTAAAAATATTTTTGATGCGGTAAATCATAGATTTACCCCTACCCCTACCCTGCGTCAGGCTTGCAGTTTGTAGTTAGACGTGGATACATTTACCCCTTTACCCCCGATTGTTTATGGAGTATCATGTCGGTATGATGGACAAAATAATTATAAAGGGTGCAAGGGAGCATAACTTAAAAAACGTATCGTTAGAAATCCCCAAAAATGAACTTGTTGTTATGACCGGCGTTTCAGGGTCCGGAAAGAGTTCGTTAGCGTTTGATACAATATTTGCGGAAGGTCAGAGAAGGTATGTTGAGAGCCTTTCAACGTATGCAAGACAATTCTTAGGGCAGATGGATAAACCGGATGTTGATTATATCGACGGATTAACCCCTGCCATATCAATAGACCAGAAGTCTACCAGCAACAACCCGCGTTCAACCGTTGGAACGGTTACAGAGATTTACGACTATCTACGGCTCCTCTATGCGCGTGTCGGCACGCCGTACTGCCCTGTTTGCGGGGAAGAAATTAAACCCCAGACCATTGACGAAATCGTAAACAGTATTTTAACACTTCCCGAGGGTACAAAGATTCAAATCCTTGCCCCGATTGTAAACGGTAAGAAGGGCGAGTTCCAATCACTGTTTGAAGAATTGAGGCAGGAAGGTTTTGTAAGGGTAAAAGCGGATAATGAAATCTACAACCTTGAAGAGGATGAAATCACTCTTGCCAAAACAAAAAAACACACAATTTCAGTAGTTATTGACCGTGTTGTGGTTAAAGAAAGCGCACGTTCAAGAATAACTGACTCTGTTCAGATTGCACTTGAAAAGGCGGACGGTGTCACGGCAATAGACATTGTCGGCGGAGAAGAAAAACTCTACAGCGAAAAACTTGCCTGTAAAAAATGCAACATAAGTTTTGAAGAACTTGCACCGCGGATTTTTTCGTTCAATAACCCGTACGGCGCGTGTGACAAGTGTTCCGGTATCGGCGTGGATTACAGAATAGACCCCGAC
This sequence comes from Candidatus Gastranaerophilales bacterium, assembly GCA_944323635.1. Taxonomy (GTDB): domain Bacteria; phylum Cyanobacteriota; class Vampirovibrionia; order Gastranaerophilales; family Gastranaerophilaceae; genus CALUTH01. Next base: position 16,542 of record CALUTH010000039.1, on the reverse strand, counting down.
CTTATCATACCTGATAAAACAAAATCACTTGATGACGGCGCAATTTACCCGTGGAGCAAAACCTCAAACGATTACTACAAAGACCTTATAGACTGCGTTGCAGAGCATCACGGGATTAATACAAAAATTCCTTTTAAAGACTTAACTGAAATCCAGCAAAACATAATCCTTTACGGCTCGCCTGATTATATGCAGATACGGGTAAAAGAATTCGGCACAAAACGCTACAAAACAAGGATGGCAAAATATCCTGGAGTAATACCGTACCTGATGAAACGGTATCACGAAACAGACGGCGATTACTGGCGTTCGGAAATCGAAAAATACATGATTATGGTTCCATGCCCCGCTTGCGGCGGCGCGCGGCTTAAACCGTTCCCGCTTGCGGTAAAAATCCATGGCAAAAACATCCATGAATTCTGCCTTATGTCGATTGATGAGGCGTTTGAATTTGTTTCGTCATTGTATCTTGAACTAAGCGACTTCCAGATGAAAATTGCAAAACAAATCCTTGATGAAATAAGAAACAGACTAAAATTCTTAAAAGATGTAGGGTTAAACTACCTGAACCTTGCACGTATGGCAGGGACGCTCTCAGGCGGCGAAGCGCAGAGAATAAGACTTGCAACACAGATAGGCAGCGGGCTTTCCGGTGTATTGTATGTACTTGACGAGCCGTCAATCGGGCTTCACCAGCGCGATAATGACAGGCTGATAAAAACCCTGATTAAACTCCGCAACCTCGGCAACTCGTTGATTGTAGTAGAACATGACGAGGACACAATCAGAAATGCGGACTATATTGTAGACATAGGTCCCAAGGCGGGGATTAACGGCGGCAATGTTATTGCCTGCGGCTCAGTTGAGGATATTATTGCAAACGAAAACTCAATTACGGGTAAATACCTTTCGGGCAAGTCCAGAATACCTATCCCCGACAAAATTAGAGAAGGCAACGGAAACTTTTTGCAGGTAAGGAACGCGCACCTTAATAACCTTAAGAATGTTGATATTGATATACCGCTCGGAAAAATCGTAGTGCTCACAGGAGTTTCAGGGTCAGGGAAATCAACACTTATGCAAAGTCTGATTTTTGAATATGCGGCGCACAAACTCCGCAGAAACAGACCCAAACCGCAGGGAGTTGATGAGATTTTAGGATTTGAACATCTTGATAAAGTTATCGACATTGACCAGTCGCCTATCGGCAGAACCCCGCGTTCGAACCCCGCAACTTATACCGATGTATTCACACCGATAAGAGAACTCTTTGCACGGACAAACGAAGCAAAAATGAGAGGGTACAAACCCGGTCGATTCAGTTTTAACGTTAAAGGCGGGCGGTGCGAAGCCTGCAGCGGCGACGGAGTTTTAAAGATTGAAATGAACTTCCTTTCCGATGTTTACGTAAAATGTGATGTCTGCAAAGGCAAACGCTACAACCGCGAAACTTTAGAGGTTAAGTACAAAGGCAAAACAATCTCCGATGTGTTGGAAATGAGTGTTAAAGAGGCGTTAGAATTTTTTGAGAACGTACCGCAGATAAAAAACAAACTGGAGACGCTCAACGATGTGGGGCTTGATTATATAAAACTCGGTCAGAGCGCAACGACATTATCGGGCGGTGAAGCGCAGCGGATAAAACTTGCCGCGGAATTAAACAAGCGTGCAACGGGCAAAACCCTGTATCTGCTTGATGAGCCGTCTGTCGGACTGCACTGGTATGATTTGGACAAATTGATTAAAATACTCCACAGGCTTGCAGACAACGGAAATACGATTCTGATTATCGAACACAATCTGGATTTAATAAAAATCGCGGATTACATTATAGACTTAGGACCCGAAGGCGGAGACGGCGGCGGTGAGGTTGTAGCCTGCGGAACACCGAAAGAAGTTTCGCGCTGCAAGAACTCTTACACAGGGCAGTATCTAAAACCTTTTTTCGATAAGAATAACGCGGATTTAATGCTTTCGGGGGTATAGTTTTAAAGAGGGCGGGCGCAAATTGCGCCCGCCCTTTAAAAATCCCGATTTTGCAGGATTACAATATTTTCCTTAACCGTTCAACCATCTGCCCTGCGGTTTTAAGTTTCTCTGCAGGCTTGCCAAGCGCAAGAGTATTAACATCCTTTTCAAAGTTTTCGGGCAGAATTTTGCAGTTATTTTTTGCGTAATTTACAAGCCGTTTTTCACCCGGATGAAGCATTTTGTTAACCGCAAAAATAATATCAAAATAACTTGCAAGAAAAGCGGCGCTTCTGTGGTTAACACTGTTAAAATCCTCTCTTGCAACAGCTTTCTCAATCTGCTCATAGTATGACGCAAACGGTTTATCCTTTAAAAGCATCAAATTACGTTTTATGATATTATTTTTAAGCTCCTCCGGATAAGGCGTGTTTAATCGGTCTTTTAACCCCTGCAGCCACCCGTTTTTATCGTTTATAATATTAAGCAGGCTCAAAGTGTACAGAAAGCAAGTGGTATACCCGTTTGCGGGGTAATGTTTGACCCAGATATTCTCAAAAGTTTCTTCAAACCAGTTTTTGTTAAAATACATCAAATCAACTTCACGCCCGAGAGCATCAACGTAAAACTCATCCCCCGGCCCGAAATACTCGCCGCCTACTTCGTATTTTGAAGAGTAAGATTTTACAATCGCCTCCCTTTTATCAAGCGGAATATCCTTGTTTACAAAGAGATAAACATCTATATCGGACGCCTTGTCTGCCGTTTTTGCGGCACTTGAACCGCCGATGCCGATTGCTTCAACCTCTTCAAAATTTTTGTAATTATCCAGTAATTCGTTTAAGATTTTCTCGCTATCCATAAGCCCTCCGGTTGTTAGTTCAAAACTGTCACCGGCACGGAACGCCGGTTTTTGATAATTATTATTCCTGTATGCGGGATGAATTGGACTGAATTGTATACGATTAATTCTCATCGGGCGCCTGCAAATTTTTTATAACCCTGCAAGGATTACCGACAGCAACGGTATTAGACGGAATATCTTTTACCACAACACTGCCGCCGCCGATTGTACAATTGTCCCCAATTGTTACCCCGGGCATAACAATTACATTCCCGCCAATCCAGACGTTATTCCCGACCGTTATCGGTTTTGCGTATTCAAGCCCTTTGTTTCTCTGCGCAACATCCAGCGGATGCCCTGCAGTGTAAAACCCGCAATTCGGGGCAATAAAGACATTGTCGCCGAACGTAACTTTTGCAGTATCAAGGATTACAAGATTGTGGTTGGAATAAAAGTTTTCGCCAAGTTCTATATTATACCCGTAATCACACCAGAAATAAGGTTCAATAAGAAAATTATTTTTTATCTTCCCGATAATCTTCCGCATTATGGATTTTCTTAGTTCTATATCTTCATAAGGCGCATTATTGTATTGTGAACACAGGGTTTTGCACCTCATCCTCTCATCAAACAGTGCTTTATCATAATTTGCATCATACAAAAGACCGTTGAGCATTTTTTCTTTTTCGTTCATAGTCCGTCCTTTATAATAAATCTACTTAAAAACCAGTATCTTTATAATAACTTGAACATGGTCTTTTGCAACAATCAGACTAATCAACTTTCAATATAATACCGCGTGAGCCTAATTTTATTACACCGCTGCTTTTCTTAGAAACTTTTTCAGGGATACGGGTTTCAAACGGTGCAAAGTAGTAGTATTTATGGGCAGGAATTGTTTTAAGCCAGTCACTATCCGGCGTATTCCAGTCTTGGAAGTACACGCACTCCAGAGAAAAATTGTAAAATCTTGAATAATAAATCCATTCCACATTTGAGTTTTTTGGGATAACAACACTGTACCCGCCGGTATTCACTGCCGCTGCCATTTCTTTTACCCCGAGATTCGTTCTAGTATTGATTTTGGAGAGTATACCCCCGTTCATTATAAAGAGATAATACCCGCACAAAACGAGGATTGCGGCGGGAACAAGTTTGTCAATGCCGTTTGGAATTATATCAAAGACTTCGCACACAAGGATTATTAAAAGCGGCATTAAAAATAAAAGCATTCTTACCACAAAGGGGTAAAGGTGAAGGTAAGATGCACATAATGTTAAAAGAACCGCAGTAATTGTAATGACCGCAATTTTTCTGTCACGAACACAGGCAGCGACAGCCCCCGCAGCCAGAACGCCGAGCGTCACAAGCGGCAGAACAAAAATATTAAAACTGTTTTTAACAACCGCAACAGATAAATCCGCAATATTCCGCGGTGCTACAAAATAAGCCGCCCAGTAGTTATCCATGCCCTGCCCGTGAGTCTCCATCACTCCCCAGATGTGGTAAACAAAGTAAAATACCAGCACCAGAAGAAAAGCAGTCAGCGCACAGAAGAATTTTTTGTAATCCCGAAACAGTATATTTAACAATCCGCCCGATATAATAAACGCCGAAGGAAACGAAACAAACATTGACAACGAAATTAACAGCATCTGCAGGAATTGCCGCTTGTATGAATCAGAATTATATCTAACAAAGTACAAAACAAGCAAAATTGCAGCAAGTACATCCGTTGAATAGGGTTTTAATTCGTAAGAATACTGAATAAGAACCGGATTCAGCGCAAACATTATAATCCCTGCAAGCTGAATGTATTTGTTTACAAAAAGATTTTTTAACAGATAATAAAACGCAAAAATCGCGCCGATACCGGAAACAAGCGGAACAATCCTCAAAGCAAAATCCGTAATCACAGGGTTATCCACAGGATTAATCGGAAGTGTACAGAGCTTTACCGCAGACAAAAACATGGGCGGCGCAACCTGCAAAAACCGGAGAGGATTAAACAGGCCCCAGAAATCCCTGTCCAGAACATTTATCCCGAGCGCGCATTCATCATGCCACATGCCGGTATTTAAAATCGGGAACATGAGCCGCAAAATAATCCCTGCGGCAATAACCGTATAAATAAAAACCGCAGCAGAATTCTCCGTTTTGTTCTGCCGTTTTTGTGTCCTTTTCTCCCCGCCCTTGGCGCTGTCTGATTTTACGCGTTTTTTCTTTCTTCCCATAAAACTAATTTTATCAGAAAACAACCGCCGCCGCAAAATATTATTGCAGGTAAATAAATTTTATCAGGGGATGGGGGGGGTATGCCCAAACCGCCTTGAACTATGCAGCAGCACGCAAATACAAATCCCGTTCTTTATTCCTGCCCGTTTTCTGAGTTTGCAACAACTTCCAGTTTATAATCGCATTTGCGGTTGGAGCAGACAATCTTGTCACCGTTTTTACCCGCCTTTTTAACAAGCAATTCGCCGCATTTTGGGCACTTGTCGCCGGTAGGAGCATCCCAGAGCGCAAAATCACATTCAGGATAACGGTTACATCCGTAGAACACTTTACCGTATTTTGATTTCTTTTCTATTATGTCGCCCTCGCCACATTTGGGACATTTAACACCCGTTGAGACAATGTATTTTTTACGGTTCTTGCATTCAACACACTCAACATACTTGCCGTAGGGACCTGTTTTTAGAACCATATCCCCGCCGCATTTTTCGCACTTTTCTTCAACCTTTGTTTCTTCGCCCGGTTGTTTGACTTCGCCGCCTTCGCCCAGCGAAAATATCGTTTTACATTCGGGATAACCGGAGCAGCCCAAAAATTGTGTGCCGAAACGGCTTGTACGTACAAGCATTTTGCGCCCGCAGTTAGGACAGACAACATCGCTTTCTATTTGAATTTTTTGCGCCGTTTTCATAACCGCATTGACTTCTTTCATAAACGGGTCGTAAAAATCGCTCAAAACCTTGTTCCAGACGAGTTTTTGCTCAGCAATCTTATCCAGTTTTTCTTCCATGCCGGCAGTAAACTTGTAATCCATTATATCCGCAAACTGTGAACATAACTGTTTTGAAACAGTGCGCCCGAGAATTGTGGGCTTAAGCGCCTTGTCAACCTTTTCGACATACTTTCTTGTCTGGATAACCGTAATGATTGTCGCATACGTAGACGGACGCCCGATACCGTATTCTTCAAGCGCCTTAACAAGCGATGCTTCGTTATATCTCGGAGGCGGCTGGGTAAAGTGCTGCTTGGGGAGGATTTCTTTGCAATTCAGCGCATCATCCTTATTCAAATCGGGTATTTTAACCTCTTTTGCATCCTCTTCATCCGACGTATCGTTGTAGAGTTTCAAGAACCCGTCAAAAAGAACCTTGCTTGTACCGGTCTTGAGGGTATAATCACCTGCCGCGATTTCAACCGTCCTGTTTGCAATACTTGCCGGCGCCATCTGGGAGGACATAAACTTGTTCCAGATTAATTTATAGAGCCTGTACTGCTCGCTTGTAAGGTACTGTTTAATGCTGTCAGGGGTCCTTTCAGGGTAAGAAGGTCTTATCGCCTCGTGCGCGTCCTGAACGTTCTGTTTGCCTTTCTGGTAAACATTCGGTTTTTCCGGATAATATTTTTCACCGTAATTTTTTACGATAAAGTCCTTTGCTGCGTCTCTTGCATCGTCGGAAATCCTTGTTGAGTCTGTTCTCATATACGTGATAAGCCCAACTGCACCCTCGCCGAGTTCTATACCTTCATAGAGTTTTTGGGCAACCTGCATGGTCTTTGATACGCCAAAACCTAATTTGGAACTTGCTTCACGCTGGAGTGTTGAAGTAATAAACGGCGCGGTAGGTTTACGTTGGGTCTGACGGTCTGTGACTTTGTCCACAACAAATTTTCTGTCCGGTTCTAAGAGTTCAGCCTTAATCTTTTCCGCCTCGTCACCGTTTTTGATTTCTACTTTCTTACCCTTATGTTTGGTAAGTTCCGCTTCAAAAATCTTGCCTTCTTTTTCAAGGTTGGCGTGTATTGACCAGTATTCCTGCGGGACAAAGTTTTCTATCTCTTCCTCGCGCTCGCAAATCATTCTAAGCGCCACGGATTGCACCCTTCCCGCTGATAAATGATAGTTGCCGAGTTGTTTCCAGAGTACGGGAGAAAGTTTGTAACCCACAAGTTTATCAAGAATTTGTCTTGTCTGCTGCGCCTTAACCTTATCCATGTCAATCTGGCGGTAGTTTTCTATAGCATGTTTAACCGCCTTGGGGGTGATTTCGTTAAACTCTATCCTAAAAACTTTATCATCATCAACCTTCAAAACCTGTCTTACATGCCAGGCAATCGCTTCTCCTTCGCGGTCAGGGTCGGATGCAAGGTAAATTTTGTCAAACTTCGGTGCAAGTTCGTTCAGTTTTGAAACAACTTTTTTCTTCTCGGGAATAATAACGTAAGTGGGTTCAAACCCTTTTGCAGCATCAAATCCCAGAACATTATCAGGCAGGTTCCTTATATGTCCGTAACTTGCCTCAATCTGATAATTACTTCCAAGAATTTTTTTTATGGTCTTTGATTTAGCCGGTGACTCAACTATCACCAGTGCGCGCTCTTGCTTTTTCTGTTTAGCCTGGGTCATTCCTTTTTATACCTGTTATCCGCAGTCTGCGTTATTATTGATTTAAGTTCCATCATTGTAAGCAGTTCCAAAAGTCTCTCTGTTTTGATTTTTGTTTCTGCCTGTATTTCATCAAAAGTTTTGGGCTCTATATTAATTGTATAAAGAATTTTTTTCTCGTCAATGTCTAAATTATCGGTTTCCTGATTTTGCGTGATTTCCGTAAATTGAATTTCCCAGTTAAAAACATTTAAAATATCCTCGGCACATGTAATAACGGCAGCTCCGTCCTTAATTAATTTGTAAACACCTTCCGTATTGGGGTTTGTAATAAGCCCCGGAATACACATCAGTTCACGTCCCTGCTCCAGCGCAAGATTAGCGGTAATAAGCGCCCCGCTTTTTAAAGCCGCTTCTGCCACAACAACACCTTTCGACAAACCGGACACTATCCTGTTTCTCTGCGGAAACCTGAATTTCAAAGGCTCAAAGGTCGGGTAATACTCCGTTACAACCGCTCCGCCGCCGTTTTCTATACGTTCATAGAGTTGTTTATTTGATGTGGGATAAATAAAATCAAACCCGCTTGCAATCACGCCTATTGTTTTAACACCGCAGTCAACCGCCGCAAGATGAGCTGCAGAATCTATCCCCGTGGCAAGCCCTGAAACAATACAAACATCAGTGCCCGAAAGTTCCGTTATAACTTTTTTTACAGCATCGCATCCCTGTCTTGTACACCGTCTTGAGCCTACAAATCCTACAGTGCGCTCCAGATTACAAGCCTCTAAATCCCCTTTATAATAAAGCACCGCGGGCGGGTCGGGAATTTCTCTCAACATTCGGGGATATTTATCATCCTCGTAAGTGTAAAACTTTATCCCGCCCGAAACCACTCTGTCATAAACTTTGTCCAAATTAAGTTCATCGCGTTTTTTCAGGAAATTTTCAGCCTTTTTTACGCTTAATCCCACAATTCCGCTCAATTCTGCCCTTGATGCGTTAAAGACTTTTTCAATATCGCCAAAATACTCATACAGTTTAAGAATAAACCGCGAATCAATTTGTTCTATTGATGATAACCCTATCCAGTATTTATAATTCATACTACAATTTAGCCTTAATCCGTTCAATTAATTTTGAAACGTTATCCTTCTCTTCCTGCGGAATGTCAAAGTTGATATAATCGTTAAAGTACTCGATTGCATCCTCAAAATCGTTTCTTGTAAGAAACATTATGCCGACTTTTTTGTACGCCTGATGGAATTTGTCATTTACCGCAATCGCCTTCAAGTAATTTGAAATAGCCTTATCAACCTCGTTGTTGCCCTCATACGCCTGCGCCAGATAGTAATACAAAAACTCATTATTTTCTTTGTACTCAATTACGTTTTCAAAATTTGCAATCGCGCTCTCATAATCGCCGAGTTCAAAATAAACTCTGCCTATATCATAATAAGCGTCATAGTTTTCTGGCTGTGCCGCAAGCACTTTTTCCAATTCGTCAATCGCCATATCCCAGCGCTGGTCTTCAATATAAACCCTCGCAAGAAGATGGGCAAGGAGCATATTGTCTTCGTTTTCGTAGCTTCCGCGCTCTAAAGTACCTATCGCGTGCGCCAAATCACCTTTTTTATAATACAAATCAGAAAGGCTTATATAAGGCTGTACAAGCTGCGGGTCAAGTTCTATTGCTTTTATAAAGAATTTTTCCGCTTTATCTACATCACCGAGGTTGTAATAAGCAACCGCCATGTTGTTGTAAACATCCGCATTATCAGGCTCAGTCTCAAGAACGGAACTGAATGCGTCTATACATTCTTTATATTTCTTTTCATGAAAAAGTTTTACTGCTAAATCAATTTTTTCTGACATTTTATACCCCTCACTCCCGCCGGACAATGGCAGGAGTACATAACTTTATTTACTGTCGTCAAGTGAATTTACGTTTCTTATAACCGTACGAACATTCCCGACAGCCTCAAAATTCTTCGGCTCCATCGTCAGTTTAATGCTGTCAGCGTGAATATCTCTTTCGCCCTGCGTAATCATAGAACGCCCGACAAGCACCATTTCATTCGGTTTACCGGTCTTTGAATCCGGATAAAAGACAACTTTCGGTCCTCTTGCAATATAATCCTGATAATAGATTACAACATTACCGCTGCCCATAAACGTGTTCTTGCGGCGGTCGTAATGCTGATAATCCGCATTAAGCGTCATTGTTGTTCCCTTGTCAGAGATAGAAACCGATTTTGTATGCCCCTGCGCGGTTAATTCTTCCGTTACCGCAGAATAAATAAAGTGGTCTGCATAAGAAGTATTTTGTTTTTCTTTCAAAATCGCGCGTCCGATAAGGTCAATCTTCTGTAAGTCGCCCTGTTTATTGGTTACAAGTATCGCTTTATCGGAAAAAGTTTCAATATCCCTGTATTTGATGGTAACAGAACCGGTCGCAACCATAATATTATTGGTTGTATCGTATTCCTGCTCATCGGCGTTTATAACCGCGATAGGAATTTTTCCGTCAGTAACTATACTCTGGCTGTCTCCCTGCGCTTTTATGGTTTTATTTATAAGTGAAAGTTTAAGGATATTTGCTTTAACTTCACGTTTTTTGTTTGCTTTTATTTCATAAGCATAAGGTTTATCATAGAAGGTTACAATATCGGGCTTTCTGTTCGGAAGTACGGTAACATCAGCCTGCTCGCCGACAACCTTGACATCATCTACCTGAACATTTACATTCCCTTCAAACTTAATTTTGTTTTCTTTTTCGTTATAAGTCTGTGTTTTGGAATCAATTACCAGATCCGCGGCAATTACGCCTATACCTGTCATTATAAGTACTAATAAAAGAATTAACTTTTTCATTACTTCTCCTTATTTGCCGTAAACCTTTGTCTGCGATTTACCTTTTATTTTGAATTTATTAAAATCCGGTGAAATAATAGCATGGTCAGCAACTGCAGTCATTTCCCCGTTACGTTCTATTATAACATTTCCGTTTGCAAGAATGTCTTTGTCATTCCCCTGCCAGATAAGTTCATCACTTTTTAATGAAGTACCGTCCTGAATTACTATAAAGACCTTTTCTCTCAATGTTATTGTTTTATCTACTTCATCATAAGTTCCGTGAACGGCGGAAAAGCTCATGGAAACTTCGTTTTCTTTGTAAAAGTTTCCAATTATATTATCAAGTTCCGCCTTTTTATCGGCATTATTGTAATTTCCCGTTTCACCGTAGATTTCCCAGTACTTCTTTTTATCTTTGGTTTCCGTAATAATAATCCCGCGGGTTTTAACCTCCTGTCTGTCTGACGCATTATTGAGTTTGCTGCGGTTAAAATCAGCCGTCATAATCCCTGCGGAAATAAACGCCCACAAAAGAATTCCTGCAGCTATTACAAAACCTAAAATATATCCCTGATGTTTTTTATCAAGTTTTAAAAATTTATCAAGATAGTCTTTGATTTTCATACATATTATTATTACATAAATATTTTGATTTGTAATCACGCCAATATAGAAATAATTTTCTTCCTGTGTTACTCTTAAACTATGATAACCATCAAAGATTTACAAGGATACGCAGAATACATAAATTTTGTTGAAAAAAAGTATTTAAAGAAATTTTTTGATATTCAAAAACCCTATATCCACTGCAAGGAAGGGTGCGCTGGATGCTGTCAGGTGGGTGAATATCCCGTTTCGGAAGTTGAATTAATGTATATGGTCGCCGGATTTAGAAATCTTCCGGAAGAAATACAGGCGCAAATCATTGCAAAAACCGATAAGATAAAGGCAGAGCGCAAGCCCGACAGCAAAGAAAAATATCTTTATGAATGTCCGTTTTTGATAAATAACAGGTGTTCAATATACAACAACCGCGCAATAATCTGCCGCACCCACGGACTTTTGTTCTATATTACGGACAAAGATGGAAAAAAACACAATAAGATACCTGCCTGCGTAAACGATGGTTTAAACTACAGCGAAGTATTTGACCCGAAATTAAATATCATTTCGCCCGAAATGTGGGAGGCAAGTAAAATCCCTGTAGAACCCAAAGCCTACAATATCAGCCGCGAAGTAATAATGGACAACGCAAAAAATGCAGAGCTTGATATTAATTTCGGAGAATCAAAAGCGTTAATCGACTGGCTCTAATGCAGCAGAGAACGGCATGCCGCATCGATGTCTTCCGCATTGAAAATATAACTTCCTGCAACAAGAGAATTTGCGCCGAGCGAGGTACAAATCTTGGAGGTTACATTGTTAATCCCGCCGTCAACCTGTATTATCAATTTCTCAGGCGCCTTTTCCTTAATAAGAGGAATTTTTGACGCGCATTCATGTATAAAACTCTGCCCGCCAAAACCCGGTTCCACCGTCATCACAAGTACTAAATCAACATCATTTAAATACTGATAAATACTTTCAGGCTCTGTGTTAGGCTTAATCGATATTCCCGCCTTCAGCCCCGCCTTATGAATAAGCGAAATAACTTCCGCAGGCTCTTCAACAGCTTCATAATGAAAAGTTATTAAGTCCGCACCGGCTTTTGCAAACGGTGTGATAAAATTTGCAGGATTTTCTATCATCAAATGAACATCAAGAACAAGGTTTGTAATTTTACGTATGGAATTAACTACAGGGATCCCGATTGTAATATTCGGGACAAAATGCCCGTCCATAACATCAATGTGCAGCCAATCTGCACCAGCTTCCTCAACAAGTTTGATGTCATGTTCAAGATTCGCAAAATTTGCGGACAATAATGAAGGTGAAAGTATTACGGACATTAGTTTACACCTCCGGACTTTTCAGATTTATTTTGAGAAAGCTTCCTTACTTTAGATTTTATAATACTATTTATCAAAGTCTGCGGCAGTTTAGAGACACATCTTGCAGCAAGCGCATCTTTGCCGACTGTATACGTTAATTTTGGATTTCTTGCGCTGTCTGCCTTTGCAACAACCTCCACAACGCTCTGCACAGGCGCACCCACACGCCCGTTTTTATCAGCGTTCTTTATCATATATTCCATCTCTGCTTCATACCCGCAGCAATCCTTGATAGAAGCCCTGTTCTGGTCAATAGATTTATTCCACAACGGAGTTGCAATAACTCCGGGTTTTACGGAAATGATTTTAATATCACGTTTGGTTTCCATAAGCATGGAATTAAAAAGTATATCCATAGCCCTTTTAGAAGCGCAGTAAGGTGATATAAACGGAAATATCCCGTAGCTTGCCATAGAACTTATATTAATTATCCTGCCGCCCTCTAAAAGGTCAAGCAGCCCCTGCGTAAACTCAATATGACCGAACACATTTGTATTAAACTGACGCCGCAATTCATCAGCGGAAATCTTCTCAATTGCCCCCGCAACAACACATCCCGCAGCATTTATAAGCGTGTCAATCTTATTTGTTTTACTATTGATAAACTCTGCAGCTTTTTTAATCGAGTCATCACTGCATAAATCAATAAAAAACGGGATTACATTATCAGAAAATTTCCCGATTTCTTCAAAAGCTTCAGAACGCCTTACACCTGAAAAAACTGTGTTATTTACAGAAAAATGTTTGGTTAAAGCCCGTCCGATACCCGAAGCAGCGCCCGTAATTACATAAGTCTTACTCATCGTGTTCTATCGGTCTCATAAGGATTACTGAATTGAGGTTAAGCTGTAAAAACTCGTAATGTTCAATCTCTCTGTCTTTTAACAATCTGTATTCCAGAGAACAGTTTTTAACCGCAATAAAACTCTTTGTACTATTGAGAATATCCGAAATAAGACGGTTACGTTTCCCGACCTTGGGCATAAAAACATCACCCTTGATTTCGTAATCGTTTGTTATAATCAATACCCGCTCTGACCATACGCCGGAAGTTAAATTTTCTAATTTCTCATCAGCCATTAATTTCTCCTTTATGATAAGTAAGATTGGAACAACGGCAGGTATAAAGCCAGCGCCAATACTAATACAATACTACCGATTACCAGAAGCATTATAGGTTCAATCATTTTGGTTAATGTATCAATAATATCATCAAGAATTTTATCAAGATAGTTAACGGCATTACCTAACATTTCCCCTAAACGACCTGATTGTTCACCGGTCGAAACCATAAACAAAAGCATTCGCGGAACAACACCGGTCATTTTCATGGCTACTGAAACCTGTTGCCCCTGCTGAACCTTAACAATTGAATCCGTTATTTTATCTCTCAAAAGTGAATTTGTAAGCGTAATTACACCTAAGTGTAAACAGTCAACTACAGGAATACCTGCATCATATGAGACTTGAACAACGGAAAAAAAGTTTGAAAAATTAGCGCTTAAAAGTAAGTTGCTAATAAGCGGCACCTTTAATGCAATTCTGTCAAGTAACCGTTTTGTTGGCGTCCAGTGCGTGATAATCCACAAAAACACACCAAGTGATACAAAGAATATAATAAGTACCCACCAGTTTGTTTTTAAATATTCACCGGCGTTAATCAATACACTTGTAATTAATGGTAAATTTTTACCCTGATTTTCGAACATTTCTTTAAATGTCGGAAATACAAATAACAACATAATAAGAACAATAACCGTTGCAAGGACTATAACGAAACACGGATACATCATTGTAGAAATAACTTTACCGCGAATATTAGCCTGCTTCTGCATTAGCTCTTTAATACGCCCGAGAGTCTTCTCTAATTCACCGGCTTCTTCACCGGCTTTAACAAGACCAACCATAATGTAGCCGAATACATTAGGATACCTTGCAAGTACATCTGCAAACGATGCACCACCCATAACCTGTGTCCTCAACACCTTTGCAGTATTTCTAATCTTTGGTTTTGCAGCTTCAACTTCCATAAACATCAAAGATTCAACCGCCGGAATACCTGACTGAAGCAATATCTGAAGAGTCGAAATAAATTCAATACGCTCGCTTAAGCTCATAGGAACAATTCTGGCACCGCCTTTTGCACCCTTTTTGCCTGTAGCGCTGGCATCGGTTATATCCATAGGTACCAGACCCATTTTTCTTATTTTATCACGAGCCTCTTTTGCGTCTGCCGCCTCAATTGTACCTTTGACAACATCCCGCCCTCTCTTTAATGCTTTATAATTATATGTTGGCATTCTCTCTCTTCCTCGTACTATTCATTTGCAAAACCAAGTACACGGACAAACTCGTCTACCGTTGTTTTACCGTCTATAATATGCTGCAAGCAGGATTGATTCAATGTTCTCATTCCGGCAGCCACAGCCGCTTCTTCAATCTCAATATCGTGTGCACCCTGTGCAATAAGCTTCTTAATCTCTCTTGACATCGGTAGGATTTCATAAAGCCCGAGACGACCTTTATAACCCAAAAATCCGCATTCTTCACACCCTACAGGTCTATACATTTTTGTTTGAAGCAGCTGCTTTTGCTCTTCTTCATTAATTGTCAGGTGTTTTACCTCTTCCTCTGTAGGATAATATTCTTCTTTACAATTATCACATAGTCTTCTTACAAGACGCTGCGCAATAACACCTGTCAGGGTCGAAGATACAAGGTAATCCTTGGCACCCATTTCTATAAGCCTTGTAATCGTTGCAGCAGCAGAGTTTGTGTGGACGGTACTCAACACAAGGTGACCGGTCAAAGCTGCCGATATAGCAACTTCCAGTGTTTCATAGTCACGGATTTCACCAATAAGTATAATATCAGGGTCCTGACGGAGTATCGCTCTCATACATGATGCAAACGTAATATCAGCCTTTGCGTTAACCTGCGACTGGTTAATCCCTTCCAATTTAATTTCTATAGGGTCTTCAATTGTTGTAATATTTACGTCTTCTTTGTTTAAACTCTTAAGAATAGTATACAGGGTTGTTGTTTTACCTGAACCTGTAGGACCTGATGTAAGAATAATACCGTTTGGCGACTTAACCATGGTTTTAATCTTTTCAATATCCCACGGCTGCGCCCCTTCAATCTTAATATCCTCACCCGAAGACTTAAGTGAAACGGCAGGCGCCAAAATCCGGATAACAACCTTTTCTTTACCGGACACCGGCAGGGTGTTAATACGAAAGTCATACGCTTTATCGTTATATTTAATAGAAAACGTACCATCCTGTGGTCTTCTGTGTTCTGCAATATTCATTCTTGCTAGAACTTTAAAACGGGTAATAACTGAATTCTCTACGCTTGAAGGAATTTCAAGAACTTTTCTTAACAAACCGTCGGCACGAAAACGTACAATATAATTGTATAATCTCGGTTCAACGTGAATATCCGAAACCTTCTGGTCAATACCGTCAGTAATAATTTTATAAACAAGTTTTGCAACGGAAGAACTTGCGTTTTGGAGCTCCTTTTCAACCTGTGTCCAAAGAGACGTTTCCCCCTGAAACTGTGCTGCTTCCTCTTCCAGAGACTGCATTATCCTTTCGGTTTCTTTTGCAGTCTGGAGCTGTTTAATCTTAGTTGTATAATCTTTTAAGAGAATTTCATAATCCGCATACGTCATTGTATACGGAATAACAGAACGCCCCGTTGAAAAAGAAATCTCTCTTATTATGTTCTTATCCAGCGGGTTAAGCATTGCAACTTTTAACTTGCTGCCGGATACCTCAAACGGAATAGCAAACTTCTTAAAAACAAAATCATCCGGCAAACCCTTGAACAAGGCTAAATCGACAACAATGTCTTCCGCACGAATTAACTCCACGTTATATTTAGCCGCAAGATATGTTCTAACCTGTTCATCGGTTATAAAATTCGAAGCAAAAAGCGCCGCATACAACGGAATCTTTTTGGTTTTAGCAAGTTCTTTTGCAGGCGCAAGGTAACTTTCCTGAATCCAGCCGTTTGATAAGAAGAATTCTTCCTCACTCATATCTGCAGATGGCAAAACTTTTACCTCTGTTGAAGTATTAACAGGAACATTAACCGTTTCAGCAGGAGAAGCAAAAACCTCCGGATTTTCTATTTGTGTTATTAATTCTTGATATAACTCACTAAAATCTTCATCCGCAAGTGATATGAATTTAGCTTTACAGGTATCATTCTCACAAATATTCTTAACCTGTGTTTCTATTTCAGGCTTATTAGAA
>CALUTH010000038.1 GCA_944323635.1 Candidatus Gastranaerophilales bacterium | reverse complement strand
TGAACAATTACAAAAAGATAATATAGATACGTCGCATATTGAGTTTGTGCAGGAACAGAACGGTGTTTATATTGCGGCGCGTCCTGAGGGCGAGAAAAACGAGTTTTATTATTATAAACGAAAATCTGCAGCAACAAAATTAAATGATGATGATATAAATGAAGAATTGATTTCGTCGTTTAAGTGTCTTTATTCTACCGGCGTTACTCAGTCGCTTTCTTTATCTGCAAGAAACGCTGTAAAAAAAGCTTTTAGGATTGCACGGGAAAAGGAATTAATAACTGCCTATGACCCTAATTATACGTCCTGCTTTATGTATTCTGACGAATCAAAAGAGTTTCTGGATGAAGTACTCCCTTATACGGATGTGATTTTTATGAGCCTTAAAAACGATGCTCCGCACCTTTTTGAAAATATGTCTTATGAACATATAGCTAAGAAACTCGGAGATTTCGGAGTTGAAACGATAGTTATTAAATCACGGATTGACGGCGGGTATTATACGTTCTACAACGGTGAAAAGCGCTTTTGTGAATTCTTTAATAAACGCCCTGTTGTTGATTTAACCGCATCGGGCGATGCATTTAACGGTGCATTTTTACATGCTTATATTTCAGGGTTCAATCCGTTTGAGGCTGCTAAATTTGCCTCTGTTGCTGCAGGCTTGCAAACTTCTAAAGTTGGAGCCGTTGCTGCATTACCGTTAAAGGAAGAGATTGCGGAGTATATTTAATGAAAAAAGCGGTGTGTTCCGGATATTACGGCTTTGATAATTTTGGCGATGATGCTGTTTTATGTGTTCTTGTTCAACTTTTTTCAAAAAAGTATGATTTGACCGTCTTTTCTGCTAACCCCGAAAAAACATCAAAAGATTATAATGTAAAATCGGTATATTCTTTTGACTATTTAAAGGTTCTGTCTGCGATAATGAAAACGGATGTTTTTATATCGGGCGGCGGAAGCCTTTTGCAGGATGTAACGAGTAAAAAAAGTCTTCTGTATTATCTCGGACTTATTTTTGCGGCTACTTTTTTTAAAAAAGATGTTATTATCTTTGCGCAGGGACTGGGACCATTCCGTTCCCAAGTATCGCAAATCCTTACTAAATGGGCTTTAAAAAAGTGCAAAATTATTACGGTAAGAGACACTGACAGTCAGCGCCTGTTAAGAGACTGGGGGATTGCATCAAGGCTTGTTTGTGATCCGGTTTTTACTTTTGATATTAGCCCTGTAGAAAAACAAAATACAATAGGCGTACAGCTTCGCGCATTCAGAGGTGTAAATGACGACTTTTTAAAACGTCTTGCAGATGCAGTTAATGCAAATTTCCCGGATAAAGAGGTTGTTATTTTCTCCCTTCAGCCGTCAATTGATCTGGATGTATGTATGAGGTTTAAAGAATTTTTAGGGCGTGAAGCCGTTATTAAAAACGGGCTAGGGGTAAAAGAAACTGCAGAAGAGATTTCAAAACTGGAATATCTGATTGCAATGCGTTTTCATGCTGTGCTTGCCGGTTTGATGTCGGGTGTGAAAGTCCTTCCTGTTTCGTATGATAAAAAAGTTACTTTCCTTTCTCTGGAAGCCGGGGTTGATTATATAGAATTAAAACATGCCGAAGTCTTGGAAGAAAAAGTTGAACATTTAAAAACAATGGATGCAAGAGACCTTGCAGGTTGGCTTAAAACAAAGAAACTGGACGTAAATATTTTTGATATATAACTTAACGTTTTGTTTACAATAGTAAAAATTTAAGATAGGATAAGAAAAAGGAGTTTAGTATGAGTTCCAAATACAAGAGAGTACTTTTAAAGATAAGCGGTGAAGCACTCTTAGGCGATCAGGAATTTGGTATATCACAAATACCTGTTGAAGATATTTGTAAAGAGATTAAATCTATATTAGATATGGGTGTTCAGGTTGCAGTTGTTGTTGGCGGCGGTAATATATTCCGCGG
Source organism: Candidatus Gastranaerophilales bacterium (assembly GCA_944323635.1). Taxonomy (GTDB): domain Bacteria; phylum Cyanobacteriota; class Vampirovibrionia; order Gastranaerophilales; family Gastranaerophilaceae; genus CALUTH01. The sequence goes on along the minus strand of CALUTH010000038.1, from coordinate 17,018 downwards.
AGTTAAAAACAGTGCAAAGTTCGGGATGGACAGAGCCTCAGGAGATTATATCGGGATGCTGGCTACTGTGATGAACGCCATTACATTACAAAGCTGCCTTAAAAATATGAAAATCGACTGCAGAATACAAACCGCAATTTCAATGAATCAGATAGCAGAACCCTATATAAGATTTAAGGCAATAAGGCACCTTGAAAAAGGAAGAGTTGTTATTTTTGCGGCAGGAACAGGAAATCCGTTCTTTACAACTGATACCGCATCAGCGTTAAGAGCGTCCGAAATTAATGCGGATGTTATGCTGATGGCGAAAAACGGTGTTGACGGGGTTTATACTGATGACCCGAAAATTAATCCGGCTGCACAAAAGATTGATAATATGACTTATGACGATATTATTAAACAGGATTTAAAAATAATGGATACATCTGCCTGCGCTCTTTGCAAACAAAACCATATACCTATTATTGTATTTGATTTTAATGCAAAAGGCGGATTGGCAAAAATTATGAATGATGAAAAAATAGGCACATATATAAGTTAAGGAGAAAGTAATGTCTGAAGCAGTAGAAGAATTGTTATTGTTATGTGAAGAAAAAATGGAGAAAGCAATTACCCAGATGAAACGCGAGTTTGCATCAGTAAGAACCGGTCGTGCAAACCCCGGAATCTTGGATAAGGTTTCTGTAGATTATTACGGTGTTCCTACTCCGCTCAGACAAATGTCTCAGGTTGCGGTTGCAGAAGGTACAACTCTTGTTATTACTCCTTATGACAAGTCTATTATTAAAGAAATAGAAAAAGCGTTGATAAAAGCAGAATTGGGTATTACTCCTAATTCTGACGGTATTTGTATCAGGTTGCCTTTCCCTCCGTTAACTGAAGAAAGACGTAAGGCAACAGCAAAAGAAGTTAAAAAATACGGTGAAGATGCAAAAGTTGCAGTAAGAAACGTAAGACGTGATATTACTGATGACGTTAAGAAGATTGAAAAATCAGAAAATCTTTCAGAAGACACAGCAAAAGATTATCAGGATAAAATCCAAAAATTAACCGATAAATATACAGGAATTATTGATACACTGGTTGCAGAAAAGGAAAAAGAGGTTCTTACCGTATAATGAATGTAAAAAGAATTACGACAGGCGTATTGCTGGGAGTACTGGTATTTTTATCGCTTATTTCGGGCGGCTGGATGCTGTCGGCTCTTGTATTCCTGTTTATTCTTATGGCGTCAAGAGAGTATGTAAAAATTTTAAAAAACAAAGGCTTTTTACCAAGCTTTGGAATTATGGTAACAGCGACTGTTGCATTGACGTTCCTTGCACACTTTAATAAGTTTTCGCTTGTCGCACCGGCATTTTCGCTGTTGTCTATTCTTGCGCTTATGTGGGTATTATTTCGCGGCAGCCAGCCTTATATAGCTAATGCGGCAACTACTATATTAGGCTTTGTATACTGTGCGTGGTTTCCGCTGCACCTTTTGTTCTTAAGAAGTCTCCCTGCATACAACTGTGGAAAAGGCGTTTTGTCGTGTTTTCTTGGCTGTACCGGACTCGGGTATGTTATTTTGCTCTTTTTTGTTGTGCTGGTAACCGATGTCGGGTGTTATTATTTCGGTACAAGGTTTGGCAAACATAAACTGGCGCCTGTTATAAGCCCTAATAAGACATGGGAAGGTGCAATCGGCGGCTCTGTATCGGCTATTCTTGTATCGTTCCTTATAGGCTGGCTGCTCGGGTTTGAGTGGTATCATTCTCTGTTTACCGGAATTGTAATTACTGTTTTTGCACAAATCGGCGATTTGTGCGAATCCATGTTTAAACGTGATGCAGGCGTAAAAGATTCCGGCGATACTCTACCGGGGCACGGCGGTTTTCTTGACAGAGCGGACAGTTATATTTTAACGACGCCTATTCTTTTTTACTACTTTAAATACGTTGTTCTGACGGGTATTTTAAAGGTCGATATATTGATGTTTATCAGGACATTCTTCAATGTATAATGAACTGTTTAAAATTTTCGGAATAGAAACGGAGAGGGTGGATTTAATAAAAGCGGCGCTTACACACCCTTCATGTACAAATGACGAAAGTATCCCTTGTCAGGAAAACTATGAACGGCTTGAATTCCTCGGTGATGCGGTTTTAAAACTGGTTGTATCTTCAATTTTATATAATACTTATCCTGATATGGATGAGGGCAGACTTTCAAAAATACGTTCGTTTGTTGTTGCGGACAGTACACTCGCGAAATTGTCTTTCTCGCTCGGTCTGGACAAGTTTTTAATTCTTTCAAAGAGCGAAGAAAAATGCGGCGGCAGAAAACGGATTTCCAATAATGCGTGTGTTTTTGAGGCTCTTTTGGGCGCGTTTTATCTTGCGGGAAAACTGGATGAAATAAAGGTGTTTCTCAATAATATATTGTTACCGGAGATTGATGATGTGATAAATCACCTTGACCGGTATAATGCAAAAGAGGCTCTGCAGGAATATACACAGGCTAAAGACAAGACTCTGCCCGAATATAATATTGTGAATATTTCGGGACCGCCGCACAAACCGTGTTTTGAGGTGGAGGTTGTATACCATGGTGAGTGCCTCGGAACGGGAACGGGCTCTTCAAAAAAAGAAGCACAGCAGAATGCCGCGTTTGACGCATGTAATAAACTTGGTCTTTATAGCCGGACAAATTAATCAATTGTTAATCCGGAGTTTGTTTTAAAAAAGTGCAGACAGGAACCATCTGGGTAAAGGGGGAAAATAAAGTTTCCTTTCCGCGGGTACTTTGCTTTATCCGCTCTTCCTTCCCGCATGTCCATACATTGAATAAACTTAACACCCTTGGGGGAATGTTCGTTTTTGACACAGTTCCTGACTCGCCGGCGGTTGAAAACTAGCCGCGGCTTGGTTTAATTATCTGAATGTTGCGGGATTCTGTTATATCGTGGCGTGCGTCTTTTATTACGGTTCTGTGCTCTTCCGATAAACTTAAACCGTTGCACAGACGGTCAATAAAGCCGTTATTTAATTTGACTGCTTTCTCAAGTGCGCCGATGTCTTCAAGAATGTCTTTAATATCATCAAAATCGTAACTGAAAGATTGTTTTGATTGATAAACCATTGTTTCGCCCGTAAGCGCTTTAATCGGTTCGCCGCCCAAATCAAAATAGAGTTTGAATACAGATTTTAAATCCTGAATTTCAGCCTGCAGGGTTTGGATTGTCTGCTGTATTCTTAAATATCTGTCAAACAGGTAATCAATATTATCAAGCTGTTTAGCCTGCCAGTCGCATTTTTGCAGGTATAGTTTTTTTAATTTCGGATAGGCAAGAGCAAGCCCCATAGTATCTGCCATTGCGCGGTGATGGTTTACAAGTTCCACTTTAAACATCTTTGTAAGCGCTTCAAGCCCGTGTGATTCAAGTTCCGGACAGACTTCTTTGAACATTTGCTGTGTATCGATGTGCTGGTTTTTGAGTTTTTCACCGGTGCATCTTATACATGCTTCATTGAGAAAAGAATAATCAAAAATCGCATTGTGAGCAACTATCGGGTTGTCGCCGAGAAATTCCAGAATACGCGGCATAACTTCTTCTTCTGTCGGCGCATCTTCTACCATATCGGGAGTAATTCCGTGGATTGCAATGCTGGATTTTCTTATATGTTGTTTGGGGTTAATAAGGGTTTGAAACTCGTCTTTTATTTTCCCGTTTTCAAGCCGGACTGCAGCGAATTCTATCATTCTCTCACGGGTATAATCTAACCCTGTAGTTTCCGTATCTAAAACTATTTCAACAATTTTCTTTCTAACCATTGTTACCCTTTATCATCCTCACCAGAATAATAGCATAAAAATAAAATATATGCTAATATTAGGAAAAAGGAGGATATGATATGAGTATAGAACTTACTGATAATAATTTAAAAGAAGAAGTCCAATCAGGCGTCGTTGTGGTGGATTTCTGGGCGCCGTGGTGCGGACCGTGCAGAAAACTCGGACCTCTGCTTGAAGAGGTAGCCGCAGAATTAGACGGAAAAGCAAGAGTGTGCAAAATTAATACGGATGAAAACATTGCATCAGCCCAGTACTATGCAATAAGCGCATTACCTACTGTTCTGGTTTTTAAAGACGGCGAACCCGTTGAAAGAATGGTTGGGCTGATGCCTAAAAGTACAATAATTTCTAATATTGAAAAGCATTTATAATTTTGAATCCGGTTTACAAAAACGCCCGATGTCAAAAATATATTTGCTGATGATTTTGTAAAAGTTTTTCTCAAGAGTTATATTGAAATCGTATTTTTGTATCAAGAATGCGATTTCTTTTTTGTTTTGTACGGCAAGAAGCTCATCGCCGTTTAGAATTTTGTATAAGTTTATACTGCTAATATCCGAGTAAGAAAATTCATCATAAATAATTTTTGTAAGTGCCGGATATTTTTCAAGAAGGCAAACAACAGGTACAAGAACCTTCGCATCATATTCCTCATCATTGGAAGATAAATCGCCTGTTAGTATTCTTAAAATATTTATTATCCGTTTTGATTTCCTTACATCAAACTGCAAAATTTCTCCGACCTTTTCAAAAAAACTGAGTAATGCTTGTTTTGTCTTATCAGGCAGGGCAAGTAATATTTCGGCAGGTGTATTTTCAACTTCTTCCTCAAAATCATCTTCAGGTTCATCGACAAGTGGTTCTATTGTAAAGCTTTCTTTGTTCTTTGTCGCTTGTTCTGACAAAGTTTGTTCTTCATGAATAATATTTTCGGGCAGTAGTTTGTTAAACAGGTTTTTGTATTGTTCTGATTCTATTTTAGCGATATTGTAGTTTAATTGAATTATTTTCTCCAGATATTTTATTGCATAAGTACTGTTTTGATATTTTAGCTTATGATTTACAGCGTCAATAATAAGCGCAATATCAATATTTATGATTGTTATAACATCTTTCATGCCCGAAAAATATATTGATAAAACATCAAGCAGATTAATAATTGCATCTTTGCTGCATCTGTCAAGGTCATCAATAAACATTACAAGTCTTTCATCTTTGCCTGAGAGATATTTGTGCAGCCTGTTGATTTCGGTCTTAATTCTGTGCTTTATGTCGATATTGTCACGGTATAAATCGGTATACTTGTACCCAGCAATATTCCCGTATATTTTGCCTAAAAACTTGGATATGTTTACTAAGAAGGCAATGACTCCGCCTGAACCCAGAATTAACCCTATACATTTTACCAATGTATCAAAAAGTTCAGTACCCAAAGAAATATTTTTAGCGGAGAAAATAAATAGTACAAGTATAATAAGCAAAATTATGCCGGTAAGTAGCGTTCCCCAGAATTGAGGACTTTTTAAGTTATCAACGGCGGATTTAAATTTTTTAGCAGTACTTAATTGCGAGTACATTTCGTTTAATAAAGCAAGTCCTATTTGTGTTTCATTATCATACTGCCACGCGTTGAAATGTATAACTTTTGCATTCCTATAATTTGTATATTCAGGAGTGTTGTTTAATTTCCCTGCTCTAATTTTTTCAAAAGCATTGGTTATAAATTTCATAAACGAGGACTTTCCTGCGCCCCAGTTTGAAATGATTGCAAAATTCAACGGGGTTTCGGTTTTTTCATTCATCAAAAACAATCCCAAACGTTCTGCATCCGATTCTCTTTCAAGGTCATCTTTATTTGTAGGGTTGTCGGCAGTAAATTTATTGATACATCTATAGTTCTGTTGTGAAAGATTGTTTTCGTTGTTTTCTCCGAACTTGATTAATCTGTCACCATTTTCTTTGAATTTTTCATATACAGGTATTGAGTATGATGCGACGTCTCTTACAAAACCTTCTGCATAGCAGATTGATACCACTCCAGAGTCTTTTACAGATATGCGTTTGCCTTGTACTATGGATATTAATTCTGTTTGGGTTTTAAACTCAATAGTATAGCTTTTTGCAGGATAATCTTTCGGTTTTATATCTTCTAGTTGTTTATTGTCAAGATTGAACCAATCATTCCCCATTAAAAATGTTTCATTAAAAAGAAAATATGCAAACTGTAGAATTCTTTTTATACCGTAAGTCTTTTTATTTATTGCATAGTATTTGTCGCCGGAATGCCTGTCCGAAAAATGCAATTCCATCTGCCTGTTAGAAATACTGTTGTTATAAACAAGGATTAATGCAAGTTTAAGGTATTTTAAGAATTCTGATGAATGTTTTGTAACATTAGCAGGCCCATAGGGAATTGTGGTCAACATTTTGGTTAAGTCATCAGGGGTATAGAATTTTTTAATTTCCCGCGGGTTGCTGTTAATATCCTTCAAATCCTGAAATACTAATTTTTCTCCGTTGTATACAAAAATAAATGGGATTGGTAGTTGTATGGCTTTTTCTAAAATTGAATGATATTCTGAAGCGTACTTTTTAGCCCTTAACAGAGCGTCTTCTATCATATTATTTGGCGTTAATGTGCTGATTTCAATTAAGGCAAGTACATTGTTTTCTATAGATAATACAATATCTGGACTGTTAAATTTTAAAGTTGTAGCGCGTAAATCGTATCGGCGGGCTGCTAATCTGCTTGCCGACCATCCGGCGCTTTCAAGTTTTTCTATTAATTTCGTTTCAATCTCTTTTTCTTCTACCATATAAAGATTTTACGCTAAAAGAACCCCTAATACAATTTTGTAAACGATTTTAAAATAAATTTAATTTTAAATTATTAATCTCTTTTCTTGTGATATAATTTTTTTATTCAAATAAGGGAGGGAAAATAAAATGGCTGATGCAAAAATTCTAGCAACAATACAGAGAACAGATACAGAACAGTTACAAATTTCCGTAAGTGAATACAGAGGGAAAAGCTATTTTAATTTAAGAATTTATTATACGACCGATGAGGGCGCAACATGGCTTCCTACAAAGAAGGGCGTTACATTTGCACCGGATCAGCTTGATATTTTATCCGACGCAATTGAAGAAGCCAAGAAAGAATTTATGGCAGAAGCAGAAGAATAATGAAATATGCCCTTGTATTAGTTAATATAACGGGGCTCGGGGTAAAGACTTTCAGTTACCTTATACCCGAAGAAATGAAACAGGTTATCCAAATCGGACAACCTGTTTTAGTGCCGTTCGGTAAACGTGGGCTTGTTAACGCATTTGTTGTAGGGTTTTCTGATTACCTGCCGGGGGATTTTACGCCGAAGAAAATAAATAGAATCCTTGATACAAATCCGCTGTTCTCGCTTAAGTACCTGAAACTGCTGGAGTGGGTGGCAAACTATTACTGTACTGATCTGGTTACGGTGATTAATATGGCAATTCCTGCCAAATTTATTGAAATGTCTTCTAAGGTTGCAAAGGCTGTAGAGTTTGTTACAAAGGACGGGGCAACGAAAAGGCAGGCAGAAATTCTTACCGCTCTGGAAACCGCAGGCAAATCACCGCTGAATAACTTTTTAAAAGAAAATAAAACGACGCTGCCTACGATTAAAAAAATGGCGGATGCCGGTTTTTTAAAAATAACGGATGAAGAAGTTTACAGAAACCCGTTGAATATTTTTAAAGATATTAAGGTGGAGCCGTTGTATGATTTGTCCCCCGAACAGGATAGGGTTTATCGGGAAATCTCCGCAAAACTCCGCTCGCAAAAACCACTTTTGCTGCACGGAATTACGGCATCGGGCAAAACAGAAGTGTATTTTAAACTTATAAAGGATGTAATAGATACCGGCAAAAATGTGTTGTTTCTTGCGCCGGAAATTGCACTTGCATCTCAGCTTGTAAAACGTCTGGCGCGCAAATTCGGTATTGATGACGTTGCAATATGGCATAGCAGTATTTCCGAGGGCGAGAAATACGATGTCTGGAAACGCCTTTATAATAATGATGTGAAAATTCTTGCGGGTGTCCGTTCTGCAGTTTTCGCCCCGTTGAATAATATCGGGCTTATTATTGTTGATGAGGAACACGAAAGTGCCTATAAACAGTCAAATCCTGCTCCCCGTTATGATGCCAAAATCATTGCACAGCGCCTTGCGCAGTTTCATCAGGCGCCGATTATACTCGGGTCTGCGACGCCGGATATTTCGTCATACTATTATGCCACTAATAATAACAACCTTTTTGAATTAAAAAAACGGTTTAACAATCAGCCGCCCGCAAAAACAAAAGTTATAAACATGCAGGAGTATGGCAAAGCGGCATATAAAGGTATGATTTCAAAACCGCTGCAGACGGAGATTACTAAGACCTTAGAGGAAAAACATCAGGTTATTTTATTAATGAACAGACGCGGTTTTTCTACATCAACCCAGTGTAAAGCCTGCGGATATGTTATTGAGTGCCCTGACTGCTCAATTCCTATGATATGGCACAATACGGATAAAGTCTTGAAATGTCATTACTGCAACAAAGTTCTTCCGTTCCCTGATACCTGCCCGAATTGCGGCTCTGATGCACTTAGAAATTCAGGCGCGGGGACCCAGAAAATCGAACTTTTGATAAAAGAACTCTATCCGGAGGCTCGGGTTGAAAGGATTGACAGCGATATTCTTGTTAGAAAAAATGCACATATTGAACTTCTAAACAAATTTTTGAATCGTGAAATTGATATACTTATCGGCACCCAGATGATAGCCAAGGGGTTTGATAATCCGTATGTTACACTTGTCGGTGTTCTCAATGCTGATGCAGGATTTTCGCTTCCTGATTTCAGAGCCTCGGAACGCGGGTTCCAGTTGCTAACACAGGTTGCGGGACGTGCGGGACGCGGTGCGGATGCAGGTCAGGTTATTTTCCAAACCTACAATCCGTCGTATTACGCTTTTGAGAGCGCAAAAGAACAGGATTACGATAAGTTTTATGAAAAAGAAATTAAACTCCGACAGGAGTATGACTACCCGCCATTTAGCCAGATTATCCGCTTAATTATAAGTTCGGAAAACAATTACCGCGCGGAAAAATCGGCGATGGAAATCGGGATGAGATTCGCGCAAATGACCGAAAAACAGGGCTTCAGTGAATATCTGGAGGTTCTGGGTCCTTCTGCGTGTGTAATTGAAAAAATAAGTAATAAGTACAGATTCCAGATTTTAATCAAAAATAAACTCTCGCAGCAGGGGCATAAATTTGTGTCATCTTTTCTTAATAAAATAATTATGCCCAAAGATATAAGGCTTTCGATTGACGTTGATCCTCTTGATATTTTATAGTTAGACAGACGCGAATGCTTACACACTGTCAAGAATTAATACTGTAATTGTACAGCTGTTGCCTGGTTTACAGCATTGTAAATAAACTTATGCTTCATCCGCGTTTTGATTTACAACACTGCAAGCTGCGTGTATGAATATTTTGATGCAGCTCTTTAAAACTATGCGGGTATATATTTTCTACCTTTTTATTTGTAGATGTCTGAATTACAGCACGGCGTCCAGATAACTTTGTGGAAATTTTGATGCGGTTGCTTTTGTGATATATCCGACATTGAGACTTTCTGCAATCAGTCTTATATTGTAAGTTGCGGAAATTATTACAATTCTTGTTTTGTTATACTGTGTCAATTTTCTTACCTGTTCAACAAACCACTCTCCTGCATATTTAGGAGCAAAGTCTTCTTCCATCTGCAGGTCTGTAATTATCAGGTCAAACGGTTCGTTTATGTTATTGTAGACAATCTCGTATCCTTCACGAGCGGAGGCTGCCGTTTCAAACTCGACCTGTCCGCCTAGAAGTTCGTTTAAAATTAATATATGCTGGTCTCTCCAGCCCTTAACATCATCAACAACAAGTATTTTTTTCATTTTCTTAATTCGCTTGCGCCTTTCAGATAAATAAATTCTGGTACAAAATTGTCACCGCAGTTTACTACAATCATAACCCGTATGCACTTTTTTAATGCGCCTTTTACTTTAAGTTCGTTATAACACATCATCGGAATATCTTTCCAGTGAAGGTCAATTCTTGCAAATTTTGCAGGAAACGCAGCGTCAAGGTCATCGGTCATTGTAAATATAACATGCGAAATCATATCTAAATCAAGATTGTTTTTCAAAACTATTTCGGAAAGAAGTTCTATTGTGGCATTTTTAATTTCTTCTTCCGTATTGTTTTCAACAGTTATTGCCCCTCTAATTCCGCGTGTAATCATTTTTTCGCTCCTATAGTGTTTGCAATCCCGTTGTACCAGTCTCTGGCAGACATTTCACCTTTGCTTTCCGGCTTAACCGTTATTGCGCGCAATATTCCGTTACCGGTTGCAAAATCTACGCCGTCTTTACCGGCATGTATAATTTCACCCGGCGGCAAATCAGTTTTTTCGTTAATAACACGGGATTTTAGAATTTTTACCGTTTTGTTGTTGAAACCGAAATACGCTCCCGGAGATTTGTAAATCCCGCGGATAAGGTTGTGAATTTCCTGCGCGCTTTTATTCCAGTCAATCTTAAACTCGTCGTTTGTGAGTTTGTTTGCAAAACAAACTCCGTCTTCGCACTGCTTAACAGGTTTAAGTGTTCCGTTATAAATTCCTTTGAGCGTTTGTGCAACAAGTTCCGGCGATTTGTCGGATATGATTTGATAAAGGTCTTCGCAGGTCATATCATCCGGAATGTCAATCGGATAAGATATGCAGATGTCGCCGCAGTCAAGTCCGAGTTCCGTAACCATTGTACAGATGCCTGTTTGCTTGTCACCGTTAATTATACATCTTTGAATAGGATTAGCGCCGCGGTATTTTGGAAGCAGCGAGGCATGAAGGTTAATTGTCTCGTATTTTGGCATATCAAGAATTTCTTGCGGGAGGATTTGACCGAAGGCAAAAGTTACGAAGAAATCCGCATTCAGTTTTTTTATCTCTGCCTGTATATCGGGCTCTTTTCTTATTGATTTTGGCTGAAAGACGGGGATGTTTAATTCAAGCGCGGTCCTTTTAATTGGAGAAGCCGTAAGCTTGTTGCCGCGTCCCGCGGGTTTGTCCGGCTGGGTCACAACACCGAGTACTTCAAACTCGTTTGAAGCATTAAGGTATTGAAGCGTTTTTACACCGATGTCAGGAGTACCCCAGAATACAACTTTAATCATTAACAGCCCCTTTTTCTGCCTGTTCTTTTAGTAATTCGTCTAACTCGGGTTCTGAGAGCAGTTTGTCGACTTCTACCGGCGGAAGGTTGTATTTGCTTAAGACTTCATCCGCTTCAAAACGGTTTATTGAGTGATCAATAAACAGAATACCGTCAAGGTGGTCAAACTCGTGTTGAATGGCGCGGGCAAGTAATTCTCCGTTCTTAACCTCCATAACAAACGGGCGTCCGTGAATGTCGGTAGCTTTGACCATAATATTTGCGTATCTTCTTACATCCGTGTACGCTTCGGGAAAACTCAAACACCCTTCGTGGCTTTTGCAGGCGCCGGATTTCTTGATTATTTTCGGGTTAATGAAGGTAATCGGGTTTAACGGTTCGTCGCCTGATGAACAATCAACCACGAATATTCTTACATTTTCACCAATCTGCGGGGCTGCAAGACCTACGCCGTTGTTTGCATACATTGTGTCATATAAATCGGCAACTATAGCTTTTACTTTTGCCGAAACTTTATGTACTTCTTTTGACGGTACTCTCAGGGAGGGCTCCCCGTATCTTAAAATCTTTTTTATTGCCATAACTTCACCTCACTGAAATTATAACATAAAATAAATCTGCAGTTGAAACCTGTTTTGTTTGCGCTATGATTAAGGTATGAAAGTACAGAAAATCCAATCACAAAATAATTTTAAAAGTGTATCCCTGGGGCAGAAAAAGGAGCAAGATCTGTTAACTGTAAGAAATTCGGATGCAATGCGCTCTGAAACAAAAACGGATAGTATACAGCCCGTGTCAGACAACAAATCTATCAAAAAAGAATCATTTACGGACAAGTTTTCGACAAGGATAAAAAACTCGGCTGATTTAAATGATTGTGTATCTGTTCCAAGAAGCGTTTTTAAAGGGTATCTGGCATTTATGCTGGGGACTGCGGCTCTTACTTTGGGGTCATTTATTCCGCAGAAGGCAAAAAAGGTTAAGAATTTTATACTGGTTGCCGGAAACCTTGTTAACCTGTTTGGTATCTGGAGTTTTGTCCGCCCGTATATAGTAAAGGATGCTGCGCCTACTGTTAAAGGCGGGCAGCGGTAGTATTGTGCAGGCAAATAATTCAGAAGGGATAAATGGATGGGATGGACTTTACATCCCTCTCCGACGGGGTGCCGATTTTTTCTTATTGCCTGCAAATTTGAGAATATTTGCAGGCTATTGCGTTTGTTATCTTTATACTATAATATTGTTTGATTATTATAGAGGTAAACGTGAATAAGAATTATCATTTTATAGCAGTTGGCGGTATCGGGATGAGCGGGCTTGCAAAGTATCTTTTGGAAGCGGGTTGCAGCGTCTCCGGTTCTGATATTTGTGATAGTAAATATATAACTAAACTTAAAGAAATGGGCGCGGATATTCATATTGGTCACAGTGAAGAAAATCTCCCCGCAGATTCAATCGTTATTGTGAGTTCCGCAATACGCGAAAATAATCCGGAACTTATTAAAGCAAAGCGTGAAGGGATGACAATTCTTCACCGTTCAGACCTTTTAGAAAAACTTTCTCATGTAAAGAGCAAGTTTATCGGTTTTTCCGGCACGCATGGCAAAACAACAACCAGCGGGCTTGCATCCTACGTTCTTGCAAAAGGCGGTTTGCGCCCCTCATATGTTGTCGGTGGTATAATCCCCGATTTAGCGACAAATGCCCATCATGATTCCGAAGATTTCTTTATTGCAGAGCTTGATGAGAGTGATGGTACGATTGTTAAGTATTCTCCGGATATTCTCGTTATTAACAACCTTGAGGCTGATCACCTTGATTACTACAAAGATGGTCTGGCTTCGCTTTTGGATACTTTTAATAATTATCTTGCCAAACTTAAAAATACAAAAATCGTTATTAATGCTGATGACAAAGGTATAAGCGGACTGAAAATAACTAATCCGGTAACTTTTGGGATAACGAATAGTGCGGATTATACGGCAAAAAATATTGAATACCATGATACGCATTCAATGTTTGATTTGTACAAAAACAACAAATTCTTATATTCGGTAAAACTGAGCATCCCGGGGCTGCACAATATTTATAATGCTCTTTCCGTAATTACGGCGCTTACTACTTCCGGAGTGGATATTAAACCTTTATTGCCGTATTTTGAAGAGTTTTCAGGCATGGGCAGGCGTCTGCAAAAAGTTTGTGAGGTTAACGGCATTACTGTTTATGACGATTATGCCCACCACCCTACCGAAATAAAAGCAACACTTAATGCCCTTAGAACCGCAAATCCCGATAAGCACATTGTTGCGGTATTTCAACCGCACAGATATACACGACTAAAAGCGTTCTGGAACGAGTTTAAAAATGCTTTCCCTTCCGCGTCGCGGATTGTCGTTACTGATGTTTATGCCGCCTCGGAGGACGCTATTGACGGTATAAATTCATCGGAGTTTATAAAAGGATTTGCCAATGCGGAACATTATTCGGGCAGTATTGCTGATGTTGCGCGTAAACTCCTGCCAACACTAAGGCAGGGGGATATTGTTGCGGGACTGGGTGCGGGAACTATAACCTCATTAGGGAAAGAACTTCTTAATGCACAAAAAGAAGTGTGTTTAAGTAATTAATTGTGAGGGGAGAAATGGCGGAACAAACAATTACAAACAGTGGTACGTATGATTTAAGCCGGCTTACAACATTTAAAATTGGCGGAAAATGTGATGCTGTGTATTTCCCTAAATCGGTTGACGAGTTTATTGAACTCTTTAATAAAGACAATACATTGTTTGTCATCGGTTCCGGCTCCAACCTTCTTATCTCTTCGCAGGGGATAAAAGGCGGGGTTGTGTGTACTAAACAGCTTAAAAATATTACTGTCGTTGGAAATACAATAACTGCGGAAGCCGGTGTTACGGGTGCGTTTATGGCACAGCTGGCGGCAAAAGAAGGTTTGAGCGGTGTAGAATTTTTTATTGCTTTCCCGGGAAGTATCGGCGGTAATGTCTTTATGAACGCCTCCGCGCATAACCAGTTTACATCGGATTGTTTTGTCTCCGCGCGTTGTTATGACCGTGAAACAAAGTCTGTTGTTACCCTTAAAAAATCGGATATGAATTTTGCGTACAAACAGTCAATTTTGCAGACAGGACGCTATATTCTTCTTGATGCGGTTTTTGAATTAAAAAAGGCGCCGGCGGAAGAAATTAATGCTCTAATGGCGCGGAACCTTACCAACAGAAAACAAACACAGCCTTCCATGGCATACCCTAATGCAGGGTGCGCTTTCAAAAATCCGCCAAACGACAGCGCCGGCAGGCTCCTTGATAAAGCGGGGCTGAAAGGTTACGATGACGGTAATGTCCGAATCTGGGATACACATGCAAATTTTATAATCAATAAAGGTAATGCAACCAGTACCGATGTACTTGAGTTGATGCTTAAAATGTATAATAAAGTAAAAGAGACTTACAGTATTGAATTAACTCCGGAAGTTATTTATGTCGGAGAAATGAGTAAAAGAGAGGAAGAAATATGCCGGATACTTTATCCAAAAATTCAAAAATAGCTGTCTTATGCGGCGGTATGTCTACAGAGAGAGAAGTTTCGCTGCGCTCGGGTAAAAATTGTTATGAAGCTTTAAAACGCCTCGGGTATGTAAATGCACAGCTCGTCGTTGTTGATAATAATATTGCGCAAATTCTTAAAGGATATGATTTTGCGTATAATGCGCTTCACGGTAAATACGGTGAGGATGGCTGTATTCAAGGACTTTTAGAAATTATGAAAATTCCCTATACGGGCTGCGGTGTTATGTCCAGTGCAATTTGTATGAACAAAGAATTTACAAAACGTACCCTTAAAACTTTTGACATTCCGCTTATTAATTCAGTGTTTATTAAGAAAGACGAGGATGTTATTTATGCAGTGTCTAAGCTTAATTATCCTCTGATGGTTAAACCTGTTTGCGAAGGCTCAAGCTTTGGTATGCATAAGGTTACGACAGAAGCAGAACTTATTGATGCCGTGGAGGATGCGAGAAAGTATAATCCTGATGTATTAATAGAAGAATACAGGGAAGGTATAAGTGCAACGGTCGGCGTTCTTGAAAAAGACGGTAAAATCTTTGCAACAGAGATTTTGGAATTTAGACCAAAAAATGAATGGTATGATTATGAAGCAAAGTATACAAAAGGTATGACCGAGTTTATTCTGCCCGCTCAAATTAGTGATGAATTAACACAAAAAGTTAAAGAGATTACGATAAGGGCATTTGAGGCGTGTGGCTGCAGCGGTGTCGCAAGAGTTGACTTTTTAATATCTGATGGTGTACCTTATGTATTAGAGGTCAATACAAGCCCGGGCATGACTGATACGAGCGATTTACCTGCTCAGGCTGCTGCAGGCGGTATAGGGTTTGATGAACTGGTAGAACTTATTTTAAAAAGCGCAGGGCTTAATAAATAATGTCAGGTAGTGATGAGTTTCAGATAACTAAAGAAAACCAGTTGAGACGTTTAAAACAGGCGCAAATGCAGCGTAAAGTGAAATACCAGAAAAAACGTCTTAAACGGATGCGCTCTTTTTTGAAATTCATTATTGTTGTTTTGTTGATGGGACTTTGTTACGGTATAGTAAAACTTCCACAATGGCGGTTAAACCCCCGGGCTTTTGACAAAGTTGATAATCCTTCGCTGGAAATTATAAATAACAGAATAGTACCGTCCTATAAAATTCTTGCTGCTCTCCGGTGTAATCCTGTACCTTCTGAACCGATTTTTATGGTTAAGACGGATAATCTTAAAGAAAGTATAATGCATCTGGAACCTGTTCAGGATGTTTATATAAGGAGATTCTGGTTTCCTGCAAGGCTGCAGATAATAATTATAGAACGCACCCCTGTTCTTACTATTTCACCGGAGGCAAATGTTCCGCCGATTGCATTTTTCTCAACTGATGGTACTTTAATTGGCCGTGAGTATATGCCGTTGGATGAAAACTATAAAACTTGGCTGATACTAACTTATGGTACAAAAGATGATTATAGAACATGGGATGAAACAAAGGTTAGAACCTTTCGCAGTATTGCGCAGTCTGTAGAGGATTTATCCGGCGAGCATGTTGAATACATTGACTATAAGGATCCCGAAGATATTTATATAAAAATCCCTACTGTTAATATAAGGCTAGGGAAAATATCTGCTTCTACAATGAGCAGGATTGCCCGCCTCCCTTCTTTACTCCCGCAGGTTAAAATGCTTAACAAAAAAGTGAAATATATTGACCTTAGATGGGAACAAACTAATTATATTAAACTTGATGAATAACTAACATTTTTTTAACTTATTTTTAACTTTTAATTAGTAAACACTGACTATTATGTTAGATGTATGAAAAAGTTAGTTTTATTTATTTTTGTTTTACTCTTAGGCTGCTTTAACCCCCTTTATGCCCGTAATATCAGGTTTATACAGGTTACGGATGTTCATATCAAGCATAAAAAAGTAGAAGAATTGCAGGAGTTTGTTGCGAATATTAACAGATACCCAAATATTGATTTTGTAATTTTTACAGGTGATAACATTGATAAACCTGATATAGAAGATTTAAATGCTTCTCTTGATGCTATAAAAGAAATTAAGATAAAGACTTATGTTCTTATGGGAAATCATGATGTCGCAAAATATGAAGGTTTGGACAAAAAACTCTATATGCATACAGTGCGTGCTAAATTAGGGTATTACCATCCGGCAAAACCGAATTATGTTTTTAGGGTTAAGGGCGTTGTATTTGTGGTTATGGATGGGGTTAAAGAGGTTATACCGTCTGCCAACGGATATTATAAGAACAAAGAATTGGTATGGCTCGACAAGGTTTTATCTTCTCACTCATCAGAAAAGGTTGTTATATTTCAACATTTTCCTCTTTTAAATA
>CALUTH010000037.1 GCA_944323635.1 Candidatus Gastranaerophilales bacterium | reverse complement strand
CTCTTGAAGCTCTTGTAAATAAAATTGAAGAAATAAAATCCTGGGTTGATTACATTGTTGTTGATTTTCATGGAGAGGCAACTGCAGAAAAAATTGCAATCGGCAGATTTTTGAGTGAAAAAGGTGTAAGCTTTTTTACAGGAACACATACGCATGTGCAGACTGCGGATGAAAAGATAATTAACGGTATGGCATATATTACGGATGCGGGTTTTTGCGGGAGCGTGAACGGCGTTATCGGTATGGATTATGAATCCTCTATCAAACGCTTTTTAACAGCTCTTCCCGTAAGATATGAGGTTGCATCCCCTGATGTAATTCAGGTAAATGCAGTAGAAGTTGTATTTGACGGTTCCTGCGCTGTATCAATAAAAAGAATAAATATTAATTATACAAATACGGGAGAAGATGTAATTATCTTCTCAGAGGCTGGCGGTGTGTATGAAGGCTGATTTTCATATTCATACATACTATTCAGACGGCGTATTTGCACCGGAAAAAATTGTGGATTTGGCAGTAGACGCCGGACTGGAGGCAATTGCTCTTACTGACCACGACAATGTCCTTTCATACGAAGTTGCAAAAAAATACATAGACGAAAATAATATAAACCTGAAAATTATTCAGGGGTTAGAGGTTAATACCCTGTATAAAGATTATGAAGTTCATATTCTTGGCTATTTCCCTGATGTCACTAATTCTGATTTTATTGCTATGTTAAAAACCCAGCAGTACGCAAGGTTAAAACAGACAAAAGAAATAATAAGACTTCTTAACAAGAAAGAAGGGATAAAAATATCCCTTGAGGATATTAAAAAAATGGTAGCGGAAGGCGGCAGTATAGGCAGACCGCACATTGCAAAAGCAATTACAAACGCAGGCGGTACGAGCGGAGTGATAGAAGCGTATAATAAATATATTCATAAAGACTCCCCTGTTTATGTGGAGCGTAAAACGGTTTCGCCGTTTGATGCGGTGGAAGTTATTTATGACAGCGGCGGTGTGCCGGTGATTGCGCACCCTTACGATATAGATATTGCCGAAAAACTTATAAAAGAACTGATGAATTACGGGTTGAGAGGAATTGAAGCGTATCACAGAAAACACTCGCCCGCGATTGTCGAATATTTTTCATCTATGGCGGAAGAATTGGGACTGATTGTAACAGGCGGCTCTGATTTTCATGCGCCTAATATAATGAACGGACAGATTATTCTCGGCAAGAATTTTGTACCCGAGTGGATTTGGGACAACCTGATAAAAGAGAAAAAACGTCTTGATATGGCATAAGGAGATTGGTATGAAGAAAGGCTTTACAATCGTAGAAATAAGTATTCTGGCAGTGATTTTAATTATTGTCGGATGTTTGATTATACCATTTTCAATCGATGATACCAGACAGGCATCACATGTTCTTGAGTGGCGTGCTCTGCAGGATAGGATTAATCATGCTTTTGCGGCATCGGTTGTATACGGGGTAAAAGATAACAGTGAACTTGAAGAATATATAATGAAATCAATTTCAGATTCTGAGTATAAGAAGATTACTCCGTACAAAATAAAATACATGAACGGGAGACCTGCCGCAGGTATAGGTGATTTTACCGGCGTGTATGAAGTAGGAAATGATAATGTAATAGGTTTCCGTTGGGCTGATGACAAAGGCTGTAAGAACGGTGTAATGTTTTACGATATTAACGGTAAAAAAGGTCCTAACAGATGGGGAAAAGATGTTTTTGGCGTAAATATATATCCAGACCGCATAGAACCGCTTTGTGCAAGTAAGTCTCATGAAGAGATTAAGGCAGATTGTTCTAAAGGCGGCACCGGATGCTGTTGTTCTTATTATTATCTTGTAGGGGGAAATTTTTAGAATGATAAAAAAGGTTTGCGTATTTGCGTCATCTTCATCAATACTGGACAAATCGTATTTTCAGGATGCGGAGCGTCTGGGTGAACTTCTTGGCAAATCAGGATTTGACGTAGTATATGGCGGAAGCAACCTTGGGCTAATGTGGGCATCGGCGTCTGCTGCTAAAGAGAACGGTGCAAAAGTTACCGGCGTGATGCCTGAAAAACTTTATAAAATGTGCGTAAGCAAAGAAGAGGCGTGTGACGATTTTTATGTTACGGAGGGTATGAGAGAGAGAAAGGCAAAACTTGACAATCTCTCGGATGCAATAGTTGCACTCCCCGGAGGGTTCGGCACGCTTGAAGAACTGTCGGAAATGATAGTACAAAAACAGCTCGGGTATAATAAGAAGGCGATTGTACTTCTTAATACAAATAATTTTTATTCAAAACTGAATGAATTTTTTGAAGTAATAATATCGGAAAAATTTGCAAAAGAAAAGAGCCGTGATATGTATTATATTGCAGATTCTCCAGAAAATGCAGTCAGATATTTGCAAAACTATGTTGAACCCGAAACGGTGGAAAGCAAACTTGATATTTATCAAATAAATACACAATAAATTTACTTTTCTACAAACGCAATGGCGATTGCCTTGTCTTTTTCGTGGGAAATACTTATATGTATAGTTTTGTTAATATTTTGGGGCAGATTTACATAAACCGCGCCCGATTCTTTTTTTAAGATTTCAATCGATTTGTAAGAAGGTATATTTATATCACAGGCGGAAAGTGCTTTGAACACTGCTTCTTTAGCGCAGAAACGTGCGGCAAAATGCGGTGCCGGATTTTTGTTTGATTTACAATACTTAATCTCTTCATCGGTAAATAAGCGATTGTAAAACTCTTCCGGTTTATCTTGAAATCTTGAAATGTCTTCTATATCTATGCCTATCATTATTTGTAAATTTTACTATAAAAAAATTTTTTTCCTACTTTATTCAGAAAAGTATTTATGATATGATTTTGTAAGGTAGCTAGGTGAGTATAATTCATTGAATAAACAGTATTCAAAGAGAATATTAATAATAATTTTGGGATTATTGTTGGTAGGTGCAACTCCCGCTTATTGTGCTGATACATATTCCACTGAAACTGTTGATACTTCGCAGCTGGAAGATACGAGCACAATTAACATTGAGGCGCCGGTTCAGCCTGTTGAATTTAATACTGTTTATATTAAAGATATTGAGATTTTGGGCTCCAATATTATCCGCCCTGAAAATATAAAAAATGTAATGCAGCTTAAGAAGGGTGATGTATATGACGAAGAACTGCTACAGCAGGATTTGTCAAAAATTTTTAATATGGGGTATTTCACCGATAATATGAAGGCTATCCCCATACGTTCAGCGGATGATACGGTCACATTAAAAATTTTATTGGAAGAAAATATCCCTGTCACGGATTTTACTATAGAAGGTAATACTGTTGTAGCTACCGAAGAATTAATGCCTTACCTGCTTCCTCTAAAGGGTAAACCGCAGAATATTACCACCATAAATGAAGCTATCGAAAAAATTAATGATAAATATTATTCCAAGGGGTATATTCTTGCCCGCATTGATTCTTTTTACGATGATCCTGACGGCGTTCTCAATTTGAGGATAAATGAAGGTCGTATTAATAAGATAATGATTGTGGGCAATGAGAAGACAAAAGATTACGTTGTTGAACGTAACATTATGACAGAACCGGGGACTGTTTATAACGAAAATCTTGTCAAACAGGATCTGGTAAAACTTTATTCAACACAGTCATTTAAGGATGTGAACCGTCAGGTAGATGTCAGTGAGGAAAATCCTGATTTGTATGATGTAACAATTGTACTTAAGGAACAGAGAACGGCATCGGTGTCAGTCGGCGGCGGTTTGGATTCCGTAACCGGTGTGTTCGGTTCTCTCGGTATTGCTGATAATAACTTTAGAGGATTGAACCAGAGAGTCTCTTTATCGGGTATGATAGGTTCCGGTGTTTTGATGAGTGATGCATCAATAAAAGACCACATGAATTTTCAGGCTGAATTGAGTTTCTTTGAGCCGTATTTTCTTAACGCTGATACTTCTTTGATGAGCCGTCTGTTCTTCAGAGATTTGGGCAGCTATCAGGTTCCTCTTGCAATTGAACAAAGACTTGGTATAGAGGCAACGGCGTTTCACCGCTTAAAATTTAATGAACATTTGCAAAGTACATTCACTCTGGGGGTAGAAAATATAAGCCTTAAAGAGGGTGCAGCAGATACAATTGCTTCAATGTATGCCGCAAACAATATACCGATTTCCAGAAGGGCGGAAGAACTTGCGGATGGTGCTTTCTTTAATATATCTCCGGGTCTTATTTATGACTCAAGAGATACTAATATGAACCCGCGTAACGGTGTATTGGCGTCTGTAAGATTTGATGAGGCGCTGGGGCTTACTGATTTTTCAAAAACAAACGGACGTTTATCAGGTATGGTTAAGAAATACGTTCCTATCCTTAAAAAATCCGCATTGTCATTTACTGCAAGAGGCGGTTTGAAGGTTCATGGCGACGAAATGCCTGAGGTTATGGCATACAAACTCGGTGGTCCGTATTCAATCAGAGGTTTCAAGATTAACGGTGTTGGTACGGGTGAATCTTACATTATGGGTTCTGTTGAGTTAACTACTCCGATACCGTTCTTTGACAGAATTAAATTTAAATTCTTTGACAATATAAGACTTGCATTCTTCGTTGATGCAGGTAAAATATTTGATCCTACAATTGCATCTACACTGTATGACAGACCGTTGTATGCTATTACGGCAGGTGTGGGCTTGAAGGTTTATGTTCCGGGGGTTGGTCCGATGTCTATCGATTATGGTATTCCGCTTACCAATTCCGGCGATTACGGTTCACCAAACGGTTACTTTACGTTTGGCGTAGGCGACATGATGTACTATTAACTTTAAGGAGGTTTATATATGAAGAAAGTTAAATTATTTGTCGTAATGGCACTTATGACTGTACTTGCGGCTCCGTCTTTTGCGGAAGGACTCGGGTATATTAATTATGAAAAAGTTATAGCTAATTATGATGCGGCAAAAACCATTGCAAAAGAACTTGATGCAAAGGGTATGGAATTGCAGCAATACCTTATGGATAAAGAAAAAGAATTTAAGGCTATTGATACTCCTGTAAAAAAACAAGCGTTTAAAGATAAAATTGCAAATGAGTATAAGGCAAAAGAAGACGCTTATATTAAATACCGCGTAAGTAAGGAAAAAGAAGTATTCACAAAGATTCAAAACGCTGCAAAAATTGTTATGGCTGAACAAAAACTTGACGCGGTTGTCGATATTAAAGCTGTATTTTGCGGCGGTGTAGATATTACTGATATTGTTATTGAAAGATTAAGAGGAATTAAAAACTAGTGCGTGTAGTAGATATTATAGAGGCAAAAAAGCAGGGCAGAGAGCATACAAAAGAGGAGATAGATTTTTTAATCAATTCTCTGATGAACGGTACGGCAGCGGATTATCAGATTAGTGCGTGGCTTATGGCTGTTTATTTTCAGGGGATGACGGATGACGAAACCGCGTACCTGACTGATGCAATGGTTCGTTCTGGTGAAGTTATTGACCTTGGCGAACTTGCAGGCTCTGTTATTGATAAACACTCGACAGGCGGTGTCGGGGATAAAGTTACTATAACTTTAATTCCGCTCCTTGCAGCCTGCGGTGTCCCTGTAGCAAAACTCTCGGGTAAAGGGCTCGGACATACCGGCGGTACGATTGATAAACTTGAATCAATCCCGGGGTTCCATACAGGGCTTTCTATTCCTGATATGATAGCACAGGTTAAAAAAATCGGCGTTGCTATCGGGGCGCAGACCCAGAAACTTACACCTGCTGACGGGAAGCTGTATGCCCTGAGAGACGTTACTGCTACTGTTGACAGCAGACCGCTTATTGCTTCTTCTGTAGTATCTAAAAAAATAGCCTCCGGTGCTGATAATATTATACTTGATGTAAAATACGGCTCAGGTGCGTTTATGAAAACGCCTGAGGATGCCGTTAAGCTTTCTGAAATTATGGTTAAAATCGGGAAGAAACTCAATAAAAACATCACTGCTGTAATAACTTCCATGGACGAACCTCTTGGACGCGCGGTGGGTAATTCCGTGGAAATTATAGAAGCGATTGAGTTTTTAAAGGGTAATATTACGGAAGGTGATATAGCGGAACTTACGTACGATTTTGCGGCGCTTTCTCTTGTGCAGCTAGGTAAATATCCTGATACTGAGAGCGCAAAGAAGTTTGTAAAAGAGGTTATTTCATCGGGTAATGCACTTGAAAAATTCAGGGAATTAATTATTACACAGGGCGGGGATGCCGGTGTTATTGATGATTACACAAAGTTTCCTCCCGTAAAATATGCTTACGAATTGAAATCTGACAGAGACGGCTATGTTCAGCACATTGACGCACTTAAAATCGCATACGGGTGCAAACTTCTCGGTGCCGGCAGAGAAAAGAAGACAGATGACATTGATTACGGTGTCGGGGTATTTATCAATAAAAAAACGGGAGAGGCTGTAAAGGCGGGCGAAACGCTTTGTATAATATATTCTAATGATGAAAAGAAAACTCAAAGTGCACTCAAATACTGTAAAGAGGCTTTCACGTTATCAGATACCAAACCTGTGGTACATGATTTAATATACGAAATTATAAAATAAAGGCAAACAAGATGTTTAGACAAAAGATGCAATATATGATAAAGTCCGCACCGTTAGAAGAGCGGCAGGAGCTTGAAGACTTACTTAACGATATGTCGGAAGCCGGTTGGGATCTTTACGGTATGCATGAGGTTGAGAAGAAGGGCGGAATTTATTTCGATTGCATCTTTACACGTCCTAAGGAAGACGAAGTTAAACATGATTTTGATGATGTCGTCAAAATCAAAAGCTTTAAAAATCAGATGGAAAAGATGTTTGCCTCTACTCTTTCACCGTACGCTACCTGCAAAGAGTTACAGGTTAAAATTAAAGAACAAAAGGAACTTATTGCAAAAATCAAGTATCAGTTAGATAATGATGCTTTTACTCTGAGAGAAAAAGAACTTTTGAATAAACAGCTTTCTGATGAAATGAGCCGGCTTGATTTTCTTAAACTTTCTCTTATAAAAGAAATTTCGCCGGAGAATATGTATTCTTCACTTTCACAGGATAAGTTTGTAATAAATCTTTCTGAAGAGTTGATAGAAAACGTTATTCAGGATACGGAAGAAAATCTTTTGTCCGAGACTGTTAAAATAAGACAGAGATTAACTGATACTCTTGGGTACGTTATTCCGAACATTGTTTTTTCTAATGAGGAAGTTCTTGAGGCGAACGAATTTAACATTCTTCTTCACGGAATAGAGGTTTTCAAATCCTGCGTGTTCCCGGGGAAAGTTTGTATATTTAAAGAAGAACTTGACGGGTATAAAAAGAAAAAGAACGATATTCATGCAAAAGATGAAATAACCGGCAAAGATATTCTGTGGATAGACGAGGATGTTGCAAGGGATTTCTGGGTTAATAAACTTACACCCGTTCAGTTTATCGGGCGGGCGCTGGAGTTTGTTTCAATAAGACAGGTTGACGAAATCCTTGATTATAACGCGGTTAATAAATATCTTGAGATTGTTCAGGAGAGCAACTCCTTTTTGATTAATAATATTTATCCCGATTATATGTCGGCGGCGGAGATAAAATATATTCTTTCGTCCCTAATCAGGGAACGGGTTTCTGTTAAGGATATTGTATATTTGTTTGAAAAAATTAACGATTTTTCATCAGAAGAATCTAAAGATCATTTGATAGAAAAAATAAGACTTTCACTCTCAAAGCAAATTCTCAAAGATATAATAAAGGCAGGAGAACCATTAAAAGTAATAGAACTTTCATCAAAGACCATAGAACATTTTTATGAAGCATCACTTTGTGCAGAAGACGAAGGTGTTGTAAAAATGGATGGTGCTGATGTTTCGCGGCTTGTAAAAAAAATAAATAAACTGGCAAAAGAGGCTGGATTAGATGAGATTATACTTCTTGCGCCTTACGAAATACGCCACATGACATTCCTGATTTTTGCGGAATTTATAAACAATATCCGTGTAGTTGCGTTTGAAGAACTCGGTCAGGATGTTGAGATTGAAACAATTGGCGAAGTATAGGGCGGTATCTTTTAGGGGCGTGAAAGAGTTTACTGCAGTGCGAGAGGGAGTGGCGTTCTATTTAGCCTGTTTTTCATTGTATTTTGCTGCATTCTTCCCCAGCGGGTATAAAATACGGCAGAACCTCGGGCTGTATGGATATTACAAACAGAGTTGCCGGTACTCTTGTATGTCTGCCGATGTTTTATGAACCGGATGATGCCGGAATGGATTATATTAAATCAAAAACAAAAGAGTTTTTTGATGCAGGCTGAAACCGGCATGAATAAAAAATAATTGCGGTATTTTAATACCGCAATTAAAGCTCTTTTTTAAATAAACGGGTGAGCGGTTATCCGTTCACCCGTCAATCTTATTAAAAACTACTTAACAAGTTCTTTGAAGTTTTTACCTGCAGAGAATGCCGGAACAGTCTTAGCAGGGATTTTGATAACTTGGCTTGTTCTCGGGTTACGTCCGGTTCTTGCAGCTCTTTTACGTGCTTCAAAAGTACCGAAACCAACAAGAGTAACTTTTTTACCTTTAGAAACTGTTTTTTGAATAGTGTCAATCCAAGCTGATAAAACATCTGCGCTTGTTTTTTGTGATAATTTGGTTTTCTTTGAAATCTCTTTTACTAACTCTTCTTTGTTCATAATAGCCTCCTTGAACAATTGTAATACCTCTAACACCAACCATTTGCATAATTGATATTTTTTATTATACACATATTTCTGGATTTGGCAAGCTTTTTTTCTTAGAAAGGGGCATAACTACTAAAAGATAGCCTATATGGGGAGTAACATAGCGGTATAACTTATTTGTAGACTTCAGGATTTAGCCTTGCAAACTGTGTATTTGCGTAAAAATACTTTAAAATTTGATAACTGTTGTATCCGATTTTGGCTAAATTGTTTGCACCATGCTGCGACATGCCGACGCCATGCCCTTTTTTCTTTACATTTTCATCGTAAGAGGGGACTGAGCGCGTAAAGTTTACATCCATATTCCAGACCTCTTTTGCAGTGAGCGTTCTACCGCCGGCGGACGCTGAATAGTATGCAGGGATAACTTTGTTGTTGCATACAAGAACAATCCCTTTTGTAGCTTCAACCGCACTGTTTGTTTGCGCGGTTTCTGCGGATGCTCCGTTGTAAACTTGATCCTGTTCTGTGTCATTAAGGTCGTAACCGTATCTGGCGCGTTTGCCTAAGTTTGCGACCGCATAACTTCTGGCGGCGATTGCCTGTGCTTTCTGGGCGTCCAATTCCCAGCTTGAAGGCATTTCTGACGGCACAACACCTAACAGATATTTTTCAAGTTCAATATCATTTATTACGGTAAGCCCCGCACCTGTGTTGACAACCCTGAAAAATCCGCGGTACCATTTTCTTTTGACTGTCAAGAAGCCGTCCGGCGCGGTTTTAATTACAACGTTATCGGTAGGGAGTTTTGTCCACTTACCTGCAATTTTAACTGTTAAATATTTCCCGTCTGTGCGGAAGTCATACCCCTTCATTTTTGTCATGGAGAAAAGAAGTTTGTTTGTCCTTACATCAATAACATCCGCCTGCTGCGAAGAGCCTATATACGCACGGCTTGCGTCCGTTAAAAGCCCTATCTTTATTGCGTGTGCGGGTACTGCAAACAGTACAAATATAATTAAAGTAAAGAAAATCTTTATCAACTTCATATTATAAATTATACTCCGCCCGATTTTGCAGGGCAAGCGAAATAACGTATAAATAGTATAAAAACCGGAAATATATATCCTGCTAATGTAGTTTTTTAAAGCAATACCGTCGGAATTACTTATCCTCTGCGAAAAGCGGGGTTACAAGTTTAATTAAATCATCAAAAACTTCTTCAATATTTTTAGCGGCATCTATTATTTTAACCCTTTCGGGCTCCTGCTTTGCAATTTCAAGATACCCGTTTCTTACACGGTTAAAAAACTCCGCACCCGAAGTTTCCATGCGGTCTTTTTCACTGCCCACTCTTGCCATTGAGGTTTCTATATCGACATCAAAAACAATCGTCAAATCAGGCTTAAGCCCGCCTGTTGCGAGATTGTTGAGGTAATGGATTTCCTCAAGGTTTAATCCTCGCCCGTATCCCTGATAAGCAACTGTTGAATCTGTGTGGCGGTCGCAAAGTACGATTTTCCCCGCAGAAACCGCAGGTTTTACGATTTGCTCAATATGCTGCGCCCTGTCTGCAAGGAACAGGAATGACTCACAGCGCGGCGCAATTTCTCCGTCGTAGTTTAAGAGAATTTCTCTGAGTTTTTCTCCGAGCCCTTTTGCACCGGGTTCCCGTGTAATTACTACATCTCTTGACTGTTTTAAATAATCGGCAAACAGGTTAAGCTGTGTCGTCTTTCCGCAGCCGTCCGCGCCTTCAAACGTTATAAATAAACCTTTTTTCATTAACTCTCTTTAACAACTTCAATAAAATCGTAATCTTTGAGGTAAGGCAGATGTTCTTCGCGTATAATTTCTCCGGGAAGAAGTATGGAAATACCCGGCGGACATTCTGCAATCACTTCTGCCGCAACCCTGCCTATTGAGTCGTGTTTGGATACGGTCTCTTTTGGTGAGAAGAACGCATCCCGCGGACTCATTTTAATTTGCGGTATAATGAGCGGCATGTGTTTTCTGTTTTCTAAATAGTATAAATCGGTGTAATTTGTTTTAGAAATTTTTTCTAATGAATCGGCAAGGTATTTTACATCATTAAACGAATTACCCTGATTAATTAACAGCAAAACGCCGACATCCGAAGCTGATTCAACTTCTATGTTAAAATCAACTTCCAAAATAGTTTCAAGCCTTTTACCGGAAATTCCGTCCATTCTGACAAACACTTTTGTTACATCGGTTAAGAACCCGAAATCAGGCTTTAACTGATGAATTTTATCCATTGAGTCTATGCGTTTTCTCAAATATTTTGCATTCTTAATCATTCTTGCAATAAGTTTTCTGCCTTTTGCGCTTACAAGGTTTGCTCTTGCAGCATCAAGGCTTGCAAGTAGGAGCATAGACGGACTGGTTGTGTGGAGAAGTTTAAGTGCTTTTGCAACCGCCTCAGGGTCAATCAGTGAATTTTTAGCAATATGCAGCATTGAACTCTGGCTCATACTTCCGCCCGTTTTGTGGAGCGAGTGCAGAACCGCATCCGCCCCGAGTTTGAGCGCTGTTTCAGGAAGCTGGTTACTGAAATTCCATAAACATCCGTGCGCCTCATCAACAATTAACGGTACGCCATGGCGTTTGCATATTGTAGAAATTGATTTTATATCTGATACAACACCTTCATAAGTCGGGTTTGTAATCCAGACTAAGGAAATGTCACTGTTGTTGTTTAAGGCGTCCTCTATATCTTTTGGTGAAATACTGCCCCATATAGACCAACCGTCAACCTGTTTTGGGATTGCCCAGACCGGTTCGGCGCCTGAAAGAATTAAACCTGTGAGAATAGAGCGGTGGCAGTTTCTGTTAACAAGAACTTTATTCCCTTTTTTCGTGCACCCAAGAGCCATTGCAAGATTGCCGACGGTTGAGCCGTTTAGGAGAAAGAAAGTTCTTTGCGCGCCGAAGGCTTGCGCTGCTAATTCCTGTGCTTCTTTAATCGGACCTGTTGCAGGGTGAAGTGTGCCCAGATTGTCGAATTCATCGGTTGTATCAAGCGAGAGAACTTTTGTTCCTGTTAATTTCTTAAAGTCATCAAAAATTGCGCGGCCTTTTGTGTGCCCCGGAATGTGAAACTGGTAAGTCGGGTTTTCCCACGCCTGTTTTAGCGCGTCAACAATCGGCGCCTTGACCTGTACTCTTGTTTTTTCGTCCTTTTTTACCTTTAACAACTTTGCCACTTAACTTTTCCTGTTAAAACTTTTAGTATCAATATATTACAATAAAAAAATCGGGGAAACAAAAAATTGCTTTTTACGTAAAGTTTTGTTAATTTTTAAAAGTTATTCCTTTTGCTCCATTCATGCTATACTTATATGGTATTTAAAATAAGGAGTGTTTTTTATGAAAATCAGAGCAAGTCATATTTTGGTGGATACCGAGGAAGAGGCTAAAAAATTAAAATCGGAAATAGATAACGGTGCTGATTTTGGAGAACTTGCAAAAAAATATTCAAAATGCCCGTCAGGTCAAAACGGCGGTGATTTAAGATATTTTGGTAAAGGAATGATGGTAAAACCTTTTGAAGATGCAGCATTTGCACTTAAAAAAGGCGAAGTATCAGATCCAGTAGAAACACAGTTCGGATGGCACCTGATTTATCTTACGGATATTACCGAGTAAGGGTTTTTGATGGTTGTGGATTTAGAGAGATTAGGAGTTGACTATCTTTTAGTCAATTCTACAAACGAGTTTCTTGCAGAGTACCCTGATTTAAAAGAGAATGCGCGTTATTCTCTTACTAAGTTCAGCGGCTCAACGGGGGATGCACTTGTTTGCGCTGACGGCAGAATTTACCTGTTTGTTGACGGCAGGTATCATACGCAGGCTGAACGGGAAATCGGCGGAGACATTACTCTTGTAAAACTCCAAACGGGGCAAAAACAGGATGATGAAATCAGAAAACTAATCCCTGACGGCGCAACACTCGGAATTGTCGCCGAGAAAAACTCGCAATCGCGGGTAGAGAGTTTTAAGGGGATTAATATAAAACTCCTAAATCTTGACCCTGTTAATTTTTATACGGATATTAATTACAATAAAATTGAACTTTTGCCGTTAAATCTTTGCGGCAAGAGTTTTGAAGAAAAGACAGCGGGTATTCCGAGACCATTTTTCTTATCAAATCAGGAGGAAGTTTCTTACCTTATAAACAGCAGGGATTTTTCAAAGAATTATTCGTCAAAAATTCAAGGGAAATTGCTGCTCACGGACTATGAAAACGTACTTTTTACGAATATGGACGCGGATAAAATTGCTGCAAACCTTGAGATTTTGCCGCTTGACAGGTGCGAAGAAATCCTGGGTGCAATCGATTATCCTGTTTTTGTTGACAAATCCTCAACCAATGCAAAGGATTATGCGGCATTAAGGTATCCGGAACATAGGTTTTCACCCGTCAGGGAAATGAAATCAGTAAAAATGGCGGAAGAAATCGAGAGTTATAAAAGAGCGTTTAAATTGACGGATGAGGCGCTTTTAGCAACACGCGATTTTATTATGGGGGCGGATGTAACTTCCGAGTATGAGATAGCAGAAGTACTTGAAAAGAATTTCTTAAAAACGGGCGCCCGCTCATTGAGTTTTAAATCTATCGTGGCGAAGGACAAAAACTCGGCACTTGCGCATTATTCAAAGAATGCAAAGGAAGAGATCGTAAAAGACGGCTCGCTTGTTCTTATTGACTGTGGTGCGTATTATGAAAACGGACTTGCGACAGATATTACGCGTGTGTTTTTTAAAGGAGAACCGGAGGAAGAGCACAGGCGGATTTATACTTTTGTACTCAAAATGTTTTTAAACGCTTTCAATGCCAAGATTACAGACGGTTTATCGGGATATGATATTGATAAAATTGCGCGTGATATGGTGAATAATAATCCGATTGCGGGGTATACCTTCGGACACGGTTTGGGGCACGGGCTAGGGATAAACGTTCACGAAGCGCCGCCTAATTTGAGCACTTCCGATATTGCAAAAACATCGTTAAAGAACGGAATGTGCTTTACAATCGAACCGGGGCTTTATAATTCTGAAACCTTCGGCGTAAGGCTTGAAAATTCCTGTTACTTTGCAGGTAACAAAATTCATTCTTTTTCAAGGATGCCTTATGAAAAAAAGCTGATTGATTTTGGTATGCTGAGCAGTACGGAAAAAGCGTGGCTTGAGGAGTTTCCGCTTATATGATAGAGATAACATCGCTCACAAATGAAACGGTAAAAGAGACTGCAAAACTTCATCAAAAAAAGTTTCGCGAAGAAACCGGATTGTTTCTGCTCGAAGGGAAAAAGCCTGTTGAGGAAGCGATATTCGCAGGCGTAAAATTAACAAAAATTTTTGTTGAAACTCCCGACTATATTAGTAATCTCGAAAAATCAGGCGCGGAAATAATAAAAACGAATGCGGCTGTATTAAAAAAGATTTCTACAACCGATACCCCGCCTTCAATTGTCGCGGTAGGATTGCAAAAGCCTGTTTCTGATGATTGGATTTGTAATGCGCAAAGAGTTGTCCTTTTAGAGGGGATAAAAGATGCGGGAAATCTCGGAACGATTCTTCGTGCGGCATCAGCGTTCGGGATTGACGGGGTGATTTTGTATAAAGATACGGTTGATATTTATAACCCCAAATGCGTCCGCTCCAGTGTCGGAAATTTATGGAAAAATAACATATCTGTTATTGATGATTTCAACAAATTGAAAGAACTATTAAAAGATTTTACAAAAATCGGAACACTTCCAAAATCTGATAATTCTGTTTATCTGAACGATTATGAGTTTTCGAGCAAATCATGCGTATTTTTTGGCTCTGAGGCGGACGGACTAAGCGATGAATTAAAAGGAATAACGGATACGAATGTAACAATAGAAATGACAAATTCTGTTGAATCTCTTAACCTTAGTCTTTCAGCAGGTATAATTATGTACAAAATGAGGTTAATATGATAAAGGATTCATTGGCAAACGCAGAGGCATATTATAATTTATCTGAAGGGATAAAAAGAGCACTTTTGTATATAAAAGAAAACGATTTGCAGTCAATGGCGGATGGTAAATACCTGATAGACGGCGAAAAACTTTATATAAATGTAAACACTTATACTACAAAGGATAGTGCGGATTGGGAAGTCCATAAAAAATACATTGATGTACAATATGTAATATCGGGCGAAGAAAAAATCGGGATTTGTAATAAAGAAATCTGTACTGATAAAATTCCTTATGATACGGAGCGTGATATTGAGTTTTTTGACGGTGACGGCGGGGATTTTATTACGATGAAAACGGGCGACTTTATGGTGATATTCCCTGATGAAATCCACAAACCGGGAATGAAATTTAATTCAAATTCCCAAATGAAAAAAGCAGTTATAAAATTAGCAATTGATTACTAGGAGAGAAAATGAAACTTCATAATTCTTATACAAACAAATTAGAGGAATTCAAACCGATAGATGGTAATAAAGTAAAGATGTACGTTTGCGGTCCAACGGTGTATGATAATGCACACCTCGGGCACGCAAGATGCTATATTACGTGGGATGTTTTATACAGATATTTGAAGTTTAAAGGGTATGACGTAACTTATTGCCGCAACGTTACCGATGTTGATGATAAAATCCTTAAAAAAGCGGAAACGGAAGGCAAGACGCCGGAAGAAGTTTCAACATACTGGTACAACCGTTTTACGGAAAGTATGAAGGCGCTTAATAACCTGCGCCCTGATATTGAACCTTTTGCAACAAAGACCCTCGGCGAAATGATAGGAATGGTCAAGGATTTGATAGCAAAGGGATACGCGTACGAAACTAACGGCGATGTTTATTTCCGTGTTAAAAAGTTCCCCGGGTACGGCTATCTTTCAAAACAGCCGATTGATGCATTAGAGAGCGGAGCTCGTGTTGAGGTTGGTGTACAGAAAGAAGACCCGCTCGATTTTGCACTCTGGAAAAAAGATGAAAAATTCGGGTATAAATCTCCGTGGGGAATAGGGCGTCCGGGATGGCATATTGAATGCTCTGCAATGAGCCGTAAATACCTCGGTAAAACAATTGATATTCACGCAGGCGGAGCGGATTTGATTTTCCCGCACCACGAAAACGAAATTGCACAGTCTGAATGCGCGAACGGATGTAAATTTGTAAACTACTGGCTGCATAACGGGTTTGTAACTATTAATAAAGAAAAAATGTCAAAATCGCTCGGCAATTTCTTAACTATTGATGATTTGCTCAAAAACTACGACAGCAATACAATAAGATTCTTTATTCTTACAAATCACTACAGAATGCCGGTAGAATTTTCTGATGAGGCGCTCCAATCGGCTGCTGCGGGTGTTAAGAGAATGCTTAATGCAAAACGCACACCGGTTGATGAAAACCTTGATATTACAAAATTCGATGAATACAAAGAATTTGTTGAAGCAATGGACGATGACTTGAATACATCCAAAGCGCTTGCCGTATTATTTGAACTGACAAATAAAGCAAATAAAGATGAAGAAGGTGCATTTACGGTGCTTTATAAATTAGCAACAACGCTCGGTTTTACGTTAGAAAAACAAAAACTTTCGGAGGATGAGCTGCAAAATGTAATCAAGTCGCTTAATGCAGATCTTGGAGCAAATTACAAAGATATGAATGAAGTGATTGCAGAGAGGAAAAAAGCACGGGAAGAAAAGAATTGGGCTGTTGCCGATAATATCCGCGTGGGGCTGGATAAATTAGGAATAGTTTTGAAGGATGGAAAAGAGGGAACGGTTTGGGAACTAAAATAATCAAAGCTTTACTATTTTGTATTGCATTGTTTTTCTTGATTCCTGCAGTGTTTGCAGATGATATTGTGCGGGTGGGAATTACGGATAATAATTTCCAATCTGTAAAGCACTCGGATGTTGTAGTGTATGCAACAGATGAATATATGATTTGTGACAAGGCTACCAAACAGGTTATTGCAAAAATTCCGGCGTCGAAACCTATACGTGTGACTCATGAGGAGGATTCTTTTCTTGTAAATATTGATAATGAAAAAACTCTCGGGTTGCAATCCTTTGTTGTTGTTTCAGAAAACGGTTTAATTGGCATAGAAGGATTAAAACGTAAAGGGAAACCCGCAATTTATCATGGAGCAATGGAGTTTTGCCGGACAAAACAGAATGACGGGTTTTATATAATTAACCTTATTGAAATGCAGGACTATTTAAAAGGGGTTGTTCCTAACGAAATGCCTGTAAGGTTCGGTCTTGAGGCGCTTAAGGCACAAACCATTGCCGCAAGAAACTATGTTCTTGCCCCCAGAAGCAAGGCTTATGATGAATTTGATGTTGTGGACAGTGTTGCAAGTCAGGTTTATTTTGGCGCTAATACAGAGGAAGAGATTACAAATAAGGCGGTAGAGGAGACAGAAGGGCAGGTTGCATCTTATAAAGGCGAATTGATTCTTGCTTTGTACAGTTCTACTGCGGGCGGGTACACTGAGAGTTATGCAAATGCTTTCTCCGATAAATTCCAGTTTCCTGCAGAACATAAACCCTACCTTGTTGCAAAGCCCGATATGCTTTCATTTGTGCCAATGACAAAAGAGGAAAATGCAAGAGCATTTTATACATCAATACCTACGGCTTATGATATGGATTCCCCGTATTTTAGATGGAAAAGAACCTGGACTCTGAAAGAGTTTGAAACAGATATTAATATGAATCTTAAATCTCTTGCGCAAACAGGTTTTATAACACCGCCTCCGCAGGATAATTTTATATATAAAGTGAAAGATATAAAAGTCATTAAGCGCGGCGAGTCCGGAAAAATTATGGAAATAGAAATTGATACGGAACGCGGTAATTATATTGTAAAAAAAGAACTTATTATAAGGCGTCTTTTCTTAAACCATGGGAAAGCGCTACCCAGTGCTAATTTTGTACTTGATATTGAGCGGGATGAGGCAGGTAATATAACAAATATTACTGCAAGCGGCGGCGGATACGGACACGGGGTCGGTATGAGCCAGTATGGCGCAGGCTTTATGGGCTCAAAACTTAATAAAAACTATATGGAAATCCTTAAACACTATTATACCGGTATAGCTATAGGTACGCAGCCCGTAGTTGTTAAGTCTGAGCCGGTTAAACAAAAATTTTATGCGGATAAAAAATCCGGAGTGATTGTAATTGATAATTACCATAATGTAAAAATGCTGCCGGTAAGGGTTAACGGATTGCTTCTGGAAATAGAATTGAACGGCGGATTTTTACAGAGAGAGTTTGAATACGATATATCCAAACACCTTCAAAAAGGGGAAAATGAAATAACCTTTTATCCGCCGGGGAATGGCAGAGAAATAAAAGCCTTTGTTGATTTAAGTCGGGAAATTAAGGATGAGTGTGCAGAATAATGCTGAAACAAACGGAATATTAAGGGCGGCATGGCTTATTGCCGTTATAACTATTTTGTCTAAATTTATCGGCTTTCTTCGTGATATGGTGCTTGCCGGTCATTACGGTGCATCTACAGTTTCAGATGCCTATTTTTACGCAAATCAGATTCCCTCGCTTGCAATTATTCTGCTTGGCGGTGTCGGCGGTCCGTTTCACAGTGCAACGGTTTCCGTATTTTCAAAAATGATTCCTAACCTCAATACCAGACCGCCGGAAGATGTTAATAAACTCTACTCAACGTTTTTCACAGGTACTTTTATTCTCTTTGGCTTATTTTCGGTTCTCTGTTATTTCTTTGCCCCGCAGATTATGAGTTTTATCATATCTAACGGGAGTGAAGAACTCGTAACTCTTGCGACTGAACACTTTAAGATAATGTCGCCGGTCATACTCTTTGGCGGGATAATCGGGATTTATTACGGGCTGCTTGTATGCTATAAACAGTTTACCCTCCCAAATATGTCACCGATTGTGTTGAGCCTTGTTATCATTGTTGCTGTTCTGCTTTGCGGAAAGGATCCTAACGGGCTGGTGCTGGCATGGGCAACAACAGTCGG
The DNA here is from genome assembly GCA_944323635.1 of Candidatus Gastranaerophilales bacterium. Taxonomy (GTDB): domain Bacteria; phylum Cyanobacteriota; class Vampirovibrionia; order Gastranaerophilales; family Gastranaerophilaceae; genus CALUTH01. Next base: position 386 of record CALUTH010000037.1, on the reverse strand, counting down.
CGGTCTTTTGCAGCTTGTTATTCAGTACCCGAAACTCAGACAAATAGGTTTTAGGCTTAAGCCTAATTTTGAATTTGTTAATAACCCTAATTTTAAATTGATTTGTGAACTTCTTTTCCCTGCGGTGCTTAGTTCAACAATCGGGCAGATTAATATTTATATTGATATGTTTTTTGCATCATCCTTAAGAGAAGGGGCGTGGACGGCGGTTGTTTATGCAAACAGGATTTTTCTATTCCCTGTCGGTATCCTTGTTACGGCGTTCCTTGTTCCGCTCTTCCCTTTGTTTTCAAGATATGTTGCGGATAAGGATTTTGAAGGGATAAAAAACTATTTTAATAAAGATGTCGGGGTTTTGTTTTTTATGTCGATACCTATTATTATAT
>CALUTH010000036.1 GCA_944323635.1 Candidatus Gastranaerophilales bacterium | reverse complement strand
ATGTTTCAGTAAAACCCCTTGGCAATCTGGACGGCAGTTTATCAAAACGTTATATTGCATATACATCAATTAAAATTGGTGAACCGGAAGTTATTTATCTGGATGTAGAAAATAATATTGCTGATACTCCGCAAAGAATACAGCTTCTTGGGCGTTGTGTTCATGAATTTACCCATGTTGCACAAAATCGCGAACCACATTTCTCTGCCGAACGTTTTATATCAAAGGTTATGGATGATTATCCGGATAGCCCGTCTTTAAGAAATACAATTAAAAAACTACGGGAGTTTGCGGCTAATATTGAGCTTTATGCGACTTATCCTGTTTTAAAAGGAATGAAAAATGAAAAAGGGCTTCCAGTTCCGTATAAAGGGTCCGAAAATAAGCTGCTGCAAAAATTTACCTCAAATCAAATCGGCAGCTATGATAAATATATAGATAATTTGTTAATTAAGTCTTTTTCTGATGCTGCTGAGAGTGATTTAAATCTGCCTGTTTTATTGAAATACTCACAAATGTATTTTAAGCAGGAGCTTGAAGCGTATACTAAAGAAACTGAAGTAATGAAGTCTATTATGAATTTGGGAAGACAAACAACAGATTTTGACGTTAGAAACTTTGCATATACAAGATTGATTCAACGTTGTGATGAGTTCAGAAAAAAATTTGCAAAGTAAAGAGGGATAAATATATAAATAAAAACCGAAAACAGTAATAACATTTGTTTCCGGTTTTTATTGAAAAATAATTTTATTAATTTTCTTCCTGTGATGTTGTTTGTTCTTCGTGTTTTGCATTTTCTGCGTTAAAGCAGTCTCTGCATAAAACTTCTTTATCGCCGCGCGGCTTGAACGGTACTTTAGTTTGTACACCGCATCTTGCGCATACTACATCATACAATTTTTTTCTGTTTCTCTGACGTTTTGCTTTCCTGCATTCAGGGCAGCGTTTTGGCTTATTTGTCAACCCTTTCTCGGCAAAAAACTCTTGTTCTCCTGCCGTAAATACAAACTCTTTTGAACAATCTTCGCAAATAAGCGTTTCATCTTGGTACATGGTCTTTTCTCCTAATTCACAGGCTTTATACACTACAACTGCCCGTTACGCTATTGTAGTACTTTTTTCGCGATTTTGCAAGTTTTTGATACAAAAGATTACAATTTATAGTTTTGAAAAATCCGCTAATTCAAAATAAGCTCTTTTAAGCTTTGTAAGTAACCCGATTCTGTTATTTTTAACGGCTTCATCCTTATCCATAACGAGAACATCATCAAAGAACTTTGTTACATACGGGTTTAATGATACAAGATACTTGATATATTGTTCATAATTATTTGTATCGGTGTCTTTTATTGCGTTATATAAATCTTTTTCGGCTGACGTGCTGAATAGTGCCGGATTAATACTGCCTGATTCGTTGTCTTTTAAGATTCTTATAACGCGGTTTGCGTTTTCCGTGAGCAACGGGTTGTTGATTGCCTTTACTGCTTCTACGCGCTTTTTGTAACCGCAAAGGTCTTTTAGCGGGTTAATAACCGCACATGCCTCAAGAATGTTTTTCGGGTAAAATTCCGAAAGGTAAATTATTAAACGCTGGGTTATAAATTCTATAACTTCATCATAGCAGCCGTCTTTTTTTGCCGGCAGTAATTCCAGTGCTTTTTGGGTGAGCGACGCAATGTCAATACAGAGATTGTGTTCAAGTATTGTTTTTACTATCCCGAGAGCTGCGCGGCGGACGCCCAGCGGGTCAGATGAGCCGGTCGGCTTTTTCCCGCCAGTAAATACTGCGCAGATGGTGTCAATTTTGTCTGCAATCCCAACAATCTGCCCTTCAATGGCGGCGGCGGTTTCAGAGTCTGCATTCAGCGGGAAGTAATGTTCTTTGATGCCTTCGGCAACTTTGGGATCCTCTCCGCTTACTCTTGCATAATCTGCACCGATAAATCCCTGCAGCTCTGTAAATTCAAATACCAGATTGGTTGCCAGATCAGCTTTGCACAATAGTGCGGTTCGTTTAACGGTTTCTGTTTCATTACTGCTTGCGTTGAGTTCTTTGCAAATAGTGTTTGAAAGCTCAACAAGTCTCAATGTCTTGTCATACATGGAACCTAAGCCCTTTTGGAAGGTGATTCCTTTTATGTTTTCAAGGTAGCTTTCAATCGGCTTTTTTGTATCTTCTTTAAAGAAGAATACTGCATCGTCAAGTCGTGCTTTTATTACTCTTAAGTTTCCGGCTTTGATATTTTCAAACTCGTTTCCTACATAGTTTGTTACTGTGATAAACTTGTTAATCAGTTTGTCGTTGTTGTCATACAGCGCAAAATATCTCTGATGGACTTCCATTACTGTAACTGCAACTTCCTGAGGAATAGTGAGGAAATCTTTGTCAAATTCGCAGACTACGGCGATAGGGTATTCACAGATGTAAGTGACTTCTTCAAGTAAATCGTCACTATAGTTCGCTTTTGCGTTTAATTTGTCTGCTTCCTGTTTAATAAGTTTTTGTATTTTGTTTTTTCTTTCTTCCTGATCAACATAAACACAGGCATCTTTTAGTTTTTCGATGTATTCGTCAGGATTGTTTATAACAATATTTTGCTTTGAAAAACGATGACCGCGCGTAATGTTTGATGAAGTTTTGTCTATAATTGTTATCGGAACCTGTTTATCATCAAGGATGGATACAATCCATCTTATCGGGCGTGAGAATTTTTCGTCGTTGCTGCCCCAGCGCATAAAGTGCGGACCTTGAAGTTTTAATACAATATTTGCTGCATTATTTTGGATTAAATCCGCTGTTTTCTTGCCTTCTGTTTTTATTTTTGCGTGGATGTAATCATTTTCAATATAAATATCGGATTCTGTAAGGTTATTTTTCTTTAAAAAACCGAGCCCTGCGGGAGATAATTTCCCGTCTTCCGTGTATGCAACTTTCTTTATCGGACCTTTTACAACTTTTTCTATATCGGGTTGTTTTTCGGACAAGCCTGATACAATGACAGCCAACCTTCTCGGTGTTGCCATTACTTTTATGTCAGAATAATCAACTTTATTTTCTTCAAAAAATTTGCCAAACCCTGACTTCAACTGCTCTATTGCAGAAGGGATAAACTTATACGGGAGTTCTTCCACTCCGATTTCCAATAAATATTTACTCATGTCATACCTCACTGCATAATTGTAAAACAAACATGCCATGCGGTAAAGCTGTATTATCTGTTATAAATAATTTTTATATTATACTCTTTTTCAATCTTTCTACTCTGCTTTCACTCAGCAGGTTTTTAAGTTTCATAATTGCCTGTGCATGCAATTGGGATGTTCGGGATTCTGAGATGTCTATTGCATCGCCTATTTCTTTTAATGTCATGTTTTCGTGATAGTAAAGTACCAGTATTGTACGCTCCCGTTCTGGCAAGCGTTTAAGTGCATCTTCTAACTGTGCTTTTATTGTTTTATCTTCTATTTCTTCGGATGGATTCTTTTGATTGGTATCTTGTAATGTATCAATAATTTCTATTGTTTCGTCATTTGTCATCTTTTTTTCATAAATAGATGTAACAACGGTATCTTCTCCAAGTATTTGTTCAATCTTTTCTTTTTCGCAGCCTAAAAACTCCGCAAGTTCACTTGTCGTAGCGTTTCTGCCAAATTTCCTTTTAAGCTCTTCCTGAGCATCTTTTACACTTTTAATCTTTCTTCTTATACTGCGCGGTAAAAAATCCTGTGAGCGGATTTTGTCAATAATATTCCCACGTATCCTTACAAGTGCATAAGTTTCAAATCTTGCGCCGAACTTCGGGCTGTATTTTTCTATCGCATCGATTAAGCCTTCAACTCCGTAACTTGAAATATCTTCAAATGAAAAAGTCGGCGGCAGTGCAACTTTAACACGGCTGGCTACATAGCGTGTAAGATAAATATACTGCAATATTAAAGCATCTCTCAGCTTTTTATTGGTTTTATCCTGAAAGTAGGCATTCCACAGTTCAGCCAACTCCTCATTGGATACACGCTTTATTTTATTGTATGAACTAAAGTCGAATTCCTCTTCCATCCCTCTGTCCCGGTACTTTAGTTTCATTCTATAATATTGCGTCTGTTAGAAAATCCTGTATATATATGATTTTATAAAATGCCGCGTTCTATTGCTACAGTTACTGCTAATAAACGGCATGATACATCCAGTTTGTCAAGAATGCTGCTTATATGTGCCTTGACTGTATGAGTGCTTATGCTGAGTGTATCAGCTATTTGTATGTTTGTTTTTCCTTCTTTGCAAAGTCTCAAAACTTCCAATTCCCGCTTTGTAAGGTTTCTGTTTACTTTTCTCATCTTTTAATCCTTTATTTTGCCTCTTTTTTGTTATTCCTCACTTACTTTTTAAAAATAGCAAAATTTAGGTAATTTGTGCATGAGCCGATAGTCCTATTTTTTTTGCAATATTTGTATATAAATTAAAAAATCATGATGCCTATGAGTGCAAAAATAATTAAGGGGATATTATAGTGGATAAATGTTGGGATACAGGTATCATAAATGTGGTTATGCTGTCCGTCAGCGTTTAAGCCTGCGGTAGGTCCCAATGTCGTGTCAGAAGCAGGAGAACCTGCATCTCCGAGCGCTGCTGCGGCAGAAAGTACGATTATTGCTTCCGGTGCACTGAACCCGAGCTTTGTAAATATAGGTACAAACAGTACGGCAAGTATGGGAATGGTGCCAAAGCTTGTACCAATACCAATTGTGACAAATAACCCCGTCAGCAAAAGCAGGCATGACATTACAAATTTATCTGCGGGGAGAATTGGGATTACTGTATTTATAAAGCTGTCAATTCCTCCCGTCGCTTTTAAGACTTCCGAAAACCCCGACGCAACAAGCATGACAAACGCAATAAATCCCATCAGATAAACGCCTTCGTTCAAAATATTGTCCATCTTGTGGTGTTTTACTGCGCCCAGTGAAAAAATAATCCCTAATCCCACAAGTGCTCCGAGCGGCAAAGATTTAAATATTAACTGTACGACAAATGTGGCAACGATTGCTGCAATGATTATTATTTGTTTTTTACCGAATTTTTCATCAGACTGTAGTTTTATTTCACTGTCAGAAGCTTTGTACTGTCTCGGTTTTCGGTAGCTTATAAATATGGATATTAAAAGCCCGCAGACCATGCCAAGCCCCAGAATTATATTTGATTGCCATACCTGTGATGAAGTGACTTCAAACCCGTTATCAGCCATGCTGCTTTTTATAAGGTTTTGAAATATAAGCCCGAAACCGATAGGAATGGTTATATAAGGCGTTTTTAAACCGAAAGCCAGTGCGCAGGCTACAGCTCTGCGGTCAATTTGTAACCGGTTCATTATTCCGAGCAGCGGCGGAATGAGTATGGGGATAAAAGCAATGTGTATAGGTATTATATTTTGAGATGCCATAGCAATTAAGGTTATTATTAACAATAAAATGTATTTATTTTCTTTTACGTATTTAGATATAATGCTTCCGAGCATGCCGGTAACACCTGTATCTGTCATTGCAGCGGCAAATGTTCCAAGCAAAATGTAACTTAAGGCTGTTTCAGAGTTTCCACCCATTCCGCCGATAAACGTATGCATTATTGTTTCAACGGGCATTCCTGATATTAATCCCGCAATAATTGCGGATGCTATAATTGATAACAAAACATTAACTTTGCATATGCACATAACACAAAGTAATATTATTGATATTATTACAGGGTTTAAAAAGATTGCATCCATTAGCTTTTATGAATCCTGAATAAGGTGTATTAATTCAAGAGCAATCTCTTTCTGGTGTTCTACAGAAGACTTTTGGAGATATTCAAATGCTTCTGCAAGTTTTTCATCATTATCATACCAGCGTCTCATAATGTAATTAAAAGCTCCGGTCAGCGGATTGCTCTCAAGTCTTACTCCGTTTTCCTGCGCTTTTTTTACAATAAACTCCGCATATTTATATTGATTTTCTATACTTGCATTTCTTAATAAGCTTACTGCAAGACTGACTGCAGGATCCTTATCATACCAGCGTTTGTACATATTATCTTCCTAATAGTTATATAATTTAAAATAAAACATTTTCAAAGGCTTGTCAATCTTATATTGCGTATTGTGAAACGATTTTTTCCAGATTTTCTACAGTGTTTTCAATCTTGTCATTTATGATTATATAATCATAATTTTTAGCATCGTTATTTTCCCGCTCCGCCTGTGCCAGTCTTGTTTTAATTACATCGGCATCTTCTGTTTGTCTGCCTTCCAGACGTTTTTTTAATTCTTCAAATGACGGCGGGGCTATAAAAATTAATACGGCATCAGGTATCTGCTTTTTTACCTGCATCGCGCCGTTTGTTTCAATCTCAAGGATTATGTTCTCTCCCTCATTAAGTTCTTTTTGGATATTTGATTTTCTTGTCCCGTAATAGTTGCCGGAAAACTCCGCCCACTCTAAAAAATCGCCGTCCTCAATCCCTTTTTTAAACTCTTCTCTCGTTAAAAAATGGTAGCTTTCACCGTTTTTTTCGCCCGGGCGCATCGAACGCGTTGTGCACGATACCGAAAGTTTAAAGCCGGGGTTGCGCTTTAAAAACTCTTTTATAACAGTACCCTTTCCTACGCCTGACGAGCCGGATATTACAAATAATCTTTTCATCCTTCATACCTTTTTCAAGGATTTTAATTGAAAAATTACAGCTTTTCAAGAGGATTTTGAATGATATTTATACAAATGTTGTATAAATATAAAGACAATTCTTTTATCGGGGGCTATGCACCCCCAAGCCCCGCACCGGATTTCTTTCTTGTCTTGAATTGCTCGCGTTAAACGGGTACGCTTACGCTTTCACCCTCTGCTCCCAATCCGCTTTATTGCGATGAAAAAAGAAAGAAATCCGGGCAAAGAAAGAAAAACGACGCTCCCAAATACAGTTTCTAAACTCAACCAGAGCCTCGTTAACTCACTGCGCTCAGACAGAACGAGGCTTGTCATTGTTTCGTTAAGAAGCTGTAGGAAAAGTAGAAAAACAAATTTTAAATTTATTATGGTTTCCTGTTTAAATAAGTTTAAGTGAACAATTTTAGCTTAAAGAGAAATAGCTTTATAATCCTATTCAAATAATTTTCTTTAGACTCATCCGTCAGACAGGAGGGGAAACTGTAAAAATATACAATTTTAACACTGTATTTAGTGCAGTAAAAATAGTGTTTAAAGGTATAAAAATGAAAAATTATGGGTTGTAAGTTGCTTTATAATTGTGATATGGCGATTTGAAACAAATGCGGGCAGAATATATCTTGTTTTGAGGTAAATTTTTCTGCCTCCAGCCGTTGTGCCGGGCATATCCCAGATAAGATGTAAAGTTTTCGTAACATTTCTTGGGGTTTTCTTGAAAAAAATTGTATTATAAAACAGTACTTAAATTTGACTGTTGGTTAGGTCATAAATAAACACCCCGTAAGTCCGTTTCAGGGCTGATATTACCTTTGTATGAAAGGAGAGGTTTTTATGCGCTTTTTTAGAAAAATTGAATAAATATATTAAAAATCACAGAATTTAAACAGGATGCCGCTAACTAAGACATTACTGCATACTCTGTTTAAGTCTGTAACCCGCAAGATTTTTGTAAATGTATCATCCCCCCGAAAATAGGAAAAATTTATGCCCCGTAAAGCAAAAAAAGAAAATATCAAATCAAACGTTAATGAACGCCACATAAAAATTTACGACAAGCTGCTGGATAACATTGAGTATCTGCTGGAAGGATTTTCCAAAGGGATTACAAATGCCGAATATGAACTTACAGAAGTCCCTAAATCTGCAATTTCAACTCTGGATTTTCTTGTAGCCTCTGTCGTTAAAATTCAAAAAGGTCATCGAATAGCTCTGGGGCTTGATGATGATCTCCCTGAAGAAGGGAGCGAGCCTAAAATCACCTTTATTCAGGGCGTCGATATTAAAAAGGTATAAAGCTAATTCCCCTCATTTTTTCTGAACCCTTCTTAACAAGGGTTCTTTCCCTTAACCCTAATGAAAAGAAAGGATATAAATTATGTCACAAGATTACATTATTCAAACGGAAAACTCAAAACACAAATTAACGCACTCAGAAAAGTCTGCAATTATTAACAAAATTGCGGACACATTTACCACGTACAATGACGCACGTTCATCAAATCTTGCAAAATCTGATGCGCTTATTAACGAGATTTTCTTTAAAAACAATTACTCAACGGAAGGCGACAAGTACAAAAGATGGAAATCCAAGGTGAAAATGTGCAAAATGTTTATGTTTTACCAGACATTAAAAGCATTTATCTGGAAAAACATTTATTCAAACGTCAATTCAATGTTTGATGTATCGGGCGAAAATCACGAAAGCGATAATTTTGCCAACCGTCAAAAAGCAATTCTTGTTGATATTTTTGAAAAAATGGATTATCAGAAAACCTGTGATACCATCCTTGATAATGCACTTTTGTACGGTGAAATGATTTCCTTCACTGCCTGGAAAAAGCATTATGAAGAATACAGGCGTCCTGTCAGCTTTTTTAAGAATGTCTTTCAAAACGATGTTGCAAAACTTCCGCAAATCCTTGATGCCGTGTCTAAAGGGCAAAACTTCTGGACGGATGTGAGAAAAGTATATGACAACCCATACATATATCCAGTTAATCCAGCCGACTTGGTTTTTGATGTAACACAGCTTTCTAACTGGGATGATTGCCCTAAGATTTATAAGAGTTTTAAAACCCCTTATGAAATTATAAACAACAAACTTTACACAATATCAAAAGAAGAAGCGGAGGAGATTAAGAATTTGATAAATCCGCCTTCAACAACGGATTTGTCAAACCAGTCAAAACGCCGCTTATACAGAGAAACGGTTAATGGTTCTACCGTTGAAGTACTGGAACACTGGGGCGATTTCAGAATGCCCGACGGAACGCTGCTTAAGAATTGGCATGCGGTTGTTGTTGCTCGAAAATATCTTGTTAAGTTTACAAAGAACGAACGAATAATAAATCCGTTTACTTACGGTGCGTTTGTTGTGGATCCTGAAACAAGACGCGGGATTAGCCCGTTGTACTCCATACTTAATCTTGCGCTTGTTCAGGAAAATCTTTTAAACAGAACCTGTGATATGCAGTCGCTTGCGGAAAACCCGCCGATACTTGCCCCAGAAGGCTTCTTTGATCAGGAAGAAATTGAACTTTATCCGGGGAAGATTATTGAATACGGTGATAATATTTCGCCTAATAATCTGTTTAAGCAGCTGGATTTTAATGTAAATGTTTTCTTGAACGATATTTCATTTATTGATGACTTGATGTCCGAAGTGAGCGGTATTTATCCGAATATGGTAGGCAACAATGAAGAAACCAGTAAAACTGCAACGGAAATAACCACAAAAACGCAGGGGCAGTTAACCAGGTTGTCAATGATGCTGGATATTATTAACCAGTATTTGATAATTCCCGATGTGAAAAATGTTGCAAAACTTTGTGCAGATTTTAAAACCGGAACGGAAAAGGTTTATCTTAACAATAATAACCAGCGTGATGTTGTTCTTATTGATGATCAGGTGAGACAGGGGGATTACAGATATACCTACGCTGACCGTTCGGGAATTGTTGAAAAATCACAGCGCGCGGATATGGTTGTGAGCGTAATAGAACGTTTTGCACAATCAATCCCGCTTGATATAAGAGAAATATTTACCTGGTATTTTGAGCAAAAAGGAGTGGAAAATCCGGAGAGATTCCTTGCCAAAGAACAGCCGCAGCAAAATCAGGCGGCAGCGGTTATGCAGAATTTAATGAGTAATCCGCAGGTAATGAAACAGTTAAATGAGCAGATTCAAAAGCTTGCAGGGCAGGCTGCCGCAAATCCTGCAGCAAATCAGGTTATTAAACCTGCAAAGAATACCCCTCATAAAACTGCTAAAGAAACATATTCCGTAAACTCTCCGGCAAAATCGGGAGGTGATGGTTCAACAGGCAATAAGTAATGTTTAATACCCTCAGATTGTAATTGTAGAAGTTTAGAAAGGAGATTTTTATGTTTAAAAAGAACAGATTTATGACAGACAATCCGGAAATTCCGGCAGATGAAGAACCTTTATATTATGAAGAAAATTCTTTCCCTGCCAAAGACGGATCTGAACCCGCGCCCGCGGATGAGAGAGTTCCGCACCCGCTGGATAAAAATTCTATCCTCGGAAAATTCAAGTCGGTAGACGACTTATCAAAAGCTTACATTGAACTTCAAAAAAAGTTCAGCCAGCTTGCGAGAGAAACAGGAGAACTTCGTAAAATTGCGCAGGAGTACGAAGCCCACATGGCCCGCTGTCAAGGGGCAAGAAAACAACTGGAGGATTTTAAACTTCTGGTTGACGGTATGGGCAGCAAATACAATACGGAAGCCTATCTTCAAAATCGTGAATTTAGAGAACTTCTTAAAGCTGCTTATGACGGTTACGGTAACAGGCTTGATGTGGATTCTATGGTCAGACTTGTTGACAATTATCTGAATTCAAGAATGGCACAGCTTCAAAGAGCAAACGCACTTAAGTCGGAATCTGATAAGGCAACGGATATGCTTGCGTATTCGGATAATCAGTCAAAGTTTAAAACATCAGGAAAAAAACTTACCGATATGACCCCGGAAGAGCTTGATAAGGCTCTTGATGAATTAATGTAGTTAGTATTTTAAAGAAAGGATTAAAAATGTCAGTACAACAAATTATTCAATCTATTTTTAACAAATCAATTGAAAAGTATTTTTACAATGAACTGGTAATCGGGAGGCTTGCACATACCGAAACCAGAGCAAATGTTCGCAAAGGCGACGAAATTGATATTATTATGCCGGCGTCGGTTGCAATGTTTGATTACGACGGCGGTGATTTAAAAGATGCTGAAGAAGCAGGGCTTTCTATTACCAAAGTAAAACTTGATAAAGGTAAAGCGTTCCACTTTGAATTATCTGCAGTTGAAGAAAAACAAATTGAAGAAACCGAAACAAGAGACAGTCAGTTAAGTTTAGCGCGTGTATACTGTGAAGATGCAATCAAACAATTTGCAGCCGCTGTAGACACAGCATTCGGTAACCTTTATACAAGAGCCGGGCATTATCTTGATGATAGCGGTTCTGCAATCACTTTGAGCGCACAATATGCAAAAGAAATCCTTGCAATTATGCAGGCAAAATTCCAGAGAGGTGACGGCAAAGGTCATACAAACTGGGTTGACGGCTCTATGATTTGTATTGTTCCACCTGAATTTCAATTCTATTTAGGTCAGTTAGAAGACTTGAAATATGTTGAATCAGGTCACAAAAAGATGGAAAAAGGTCACATAGGCAAACTCTGCGGCTGGGATATTTATACTTCTAACAACATTGCACAGCCCGAGGACGGAGTATTTTATCCGTTGTTCGGTATTGCGGGCAAAACCCTCGCGGGCGGTATTTCTGCGGATATGTCCACACAGTTCTATATCCCCGAGAAGAATTTTAATTCTACTTACAAAGGATATGGATTGTACGGTGTAGGCGCGCCGCGCGCGGATTTCTTAGGCACAGTAAAAGTAAAAGCCCCGTTATCACTTTCTGCTGCCGCATAGTTAGTAATTAGAAAAGGAGAATTTTAAGAAATGGCTAGAGATATTATTGAAGTAATTTTACCGGAAGTTGAGGCTTCCCAGTCTGTTGCAACAAAGGCTGTCACCCCTAAAACGGTTACTGCCGCAAACGGAATTCAAATCAAAGAAGCAGCAAAAAATAAAAATAATTCACTTGTTATTGTTATAGAAAATACGGCTTCTTCTGCTGCAACGGTAACTTTTACCGCAGGCGATGCTTACCCTAATTCAATGCTGGGAGATTTGGATATTTCTGTTGGTGCAACTACTACAATTGTTTGTCAAATTCAAGACTTAGCAAGGTTTGAAAACCGTGATGGTTCTATTAATCTTGATTTTGCAAGCGGTTTCACAGGCAATATATACGCAGTAGCAAAACGTGCAGGTATTGCTCCGGTAGAGTAATCTGTTATTTTACGTAACTTTGTTTTGCGGAGCGGTTTTTTACTTCTCTTCTTCCCTTTATTATACCGCTCCGTTTTTTTTTAAAGGAGGTTTTTAATGGTTAAATTTAAAAATATTTTAACAAAACATGTATTTACCCTTCCTGAAGATAAGGCAATAGAAGTTATTGCGCAGGCTCCGGAGGTTTATGAAATTATTTCCGGGCTGGATAAGGACTTTATATTGCCGCATATAAAACAGGATTTGAGTGAATTGAAGGATATTTACAGTATTGTCGTTGAAGAAGATGATACGGATTTTGAAATTGCACAGGCTGCAGAACCTGAAATTAAAACAAAAAAACGTCAGGTAAAAAAGGCAGTATCTAAAAGAAAGGAGAAAAAATAATGACGCTTACTCTTTTAGATATATATAACAGTGTGGCATCGCAGGCATGGTCTATGTTTGATGATGAGGTCGATACACAGGCAGAGTTTGAAAATGTGCTTATTTCATCTATTAATAAAGCCCTTTCTGATTTGTGGTGTTCAACGGATTTTCCTTTCAGGAGAAAAACAGAGGCTTTGCTTTTAATGGAAGGTGAACAGGGATACCCGCTGCCTGACGGTAATCTTGTTGAACGAAACGTTAACGGTAAAAAAGGATATTTTGTTTCAATCGATGGAACATATCTTGAGTACACAGAAGATGTCCCTAATTCTTCTTCTGAGGAGCAGGGTACACCTAAATATTTCAGGATTGATAACCAGAATATTTATTTTTACCCTGTGCCGGATAAGTTTTATGAAGTTAGTACAGAGTATTACACTCTTGCCGTTGGAAGTGACGAGACCGGAAAAACATTGTACTCATTAAAAAACGATACGGATACAATTGATGTTCCGGAAAAACTTGAGGAATTGTTTAAAAACGCTTTAATAACTAAGACAATGCTTTATGCTATTGCATCAGAGCATGATGAAAATTATTCAAGCTATAAAAAACAATTTGAGACGGCATATAAACTCTTGCTTAAGTACACAAACGGTATATCCCCGGACAGGAAAGTAGTTTTTTAAGGAAGGTAAAATATGGAAGATAAACGATTTAAAAAAGCTCTGGATTTTGTTCTCTTATCGGAAGGCGGGTATGTAAACCATCCTGCTGATTTGGGGGGAGAAACCAATTTCGGTATAACAAAAGCGGTTTATGATATGTACCGGAAATCAAAAAATCTGCCCCAACGCTCGGTAAAGAATATAACCTCAGAGGAAATTGAAGAAATATATTACAAGAAGTACTATCAGGCATCTGGTGCCGATAAAATTGCTGACGAGGTTTTGGCGCTTATCCATTTTGACACGGCTGTTAATATGGGCGTTTCACGTGCCGGCAGCTTTCTTACGCTGTCGCAGGGCAACAGAGACAAATATTTAAAACTCAGAAGGGATAAGTATATAGAATTTGCCCGCGTCAATCCATCCCAGAAAGTCTTTCTAAACGGCTGGTTAAACAGGCTGGGCAGGCTTGAAAAGTATATTCAGCAGCATTATTAAACGAGGTTTTTATATGAATCATACATCTCTTATTTGTAATACTTTTAGCGGAATAAAACGGCAGGAGTCGGTGTTTTCATCCAAAATGATAACGGCGACCGATATGCAGAATGTTGAATTGTTCAGTACCGATTCAAATTCAGGTGTCGGTATTAGAACGGTAAAAGGTAATGTTTCAGTGTGCGGTCTCATTCCGGAAAGTGAAACTGTTATAAATATTTTTGACAGTGTACAGAACAGTGTTCATAACTTTTTTGTCCATACGGAAAGTTCTACGGAAGGTAAGTTGTACCTGTTTAACACCTCTGCAAATACACTTACTCTTAAAAAATCAGGATTAAGCGTAACCGGTAAATCCTGCGGATGTGATTTTGCACAGGGGTGGTCTGATTTGTTTGTATTTTCTAATTCTGAGGAAATGTTGTCCATAGAGTTAGGAAAAACGAACGATGATGGCGAACTTGAAGAAGTTACGATGATGGATTTAAAAGACAGAGATAATCGTTCTGTTAAAGGAATGGGACTGGTTAATTTTGACGGGCGGCTCTGGGTATTTGATCAAAAAGTTCTCTGGTATTCCGTACAGGAAAATATTTATGATTTTTCAACCGCTGATGCGGAAGTTGTAACCTCTTCCGGTTATATTGAATTTGTAAAACCCATTACTGCGGTTTATCCTTATCTGGGCTCACTTGCGGTGTTTCATTCAGACAGTTCAGTCCTAGTAAGTGTAGCATCGGATTATGGATTTTCAATGACGGAAGAATCCCCGGGTGGATGTGCCGGTGATAAGGCTCTGGTGTTTCATGGTGTAAAACTGTATTTTTATGACCACAATAAAAAATCAATTTTTACATTCAATCAGGAAATGGCAGGGAACAAAATTATCGGTAAAAATATCGCACTGGAAATTCAGGAAGAACTGGTATCAATACCGCTTGCAAAAGTTTCGGAGTGCAGAATGGCATCGGTTGTGACTATGGACAGGAATGAAATCTGGTTCTTAACGCCGACAAATGACAATACGTATTCTACAATAATGATTTACGACTGTTTGCGGGAATCCTGGGTAAAAAGAAAATCTCAGAAAATTAATTGTTTTGAAACAATTAATGATATTTTTTACTCTGCAGGCAAAGATATTTATGAAGAATACAGCGGCTCCGATTTTGACGGTGAGTTTATACAGTCATACTACTATTGTTCCCCGATAAATCTCGGGTCTGATAATACGGTTAAGATATTCTATTACCCGCCGCGTGTAACTCTGGATTTGGAATATGATAACAGGTTTTATGTAAAGTATCAAAAAAACTACGATACGTTAAAGCCTGCAAAAATCAGATATATCACGGCAGACGGTATTAAAAACGTTCTTTATTGGGATATAGGACACTGGGATGAAACCCATTATCCGCCTAAAGTTTTAAATTCAATCGTCAAACTTCCTCCTGCGATGTTTAATACGATGGAAATATCTTTCTTTAATCAGGAGCAGGGCGAAGAATTCTGTATTAAAACCCTTGAGTGTTCAAGGATAAAAGTTAAGCAGAGGTAAAATGAAAGTTTTAATTCCGCTTGACAGGGACTTTAACTATTTTGAGAGCAAGAGTCTTTACACCAAATATCAAAAGCTAATCGGCGATATTGAAGACTTTGACAAAATACTAAGTTCCACATTATTTTACTCATTTATCTCAAATGAAAATAAATTTATTGGTTGTCTTTATTTTTACAAAAATGGCGGCAGACTTTTTGTAAACGGCTTTTCAAACAGAAATTGCCACCTTCAAAACATTGAATGTCTTAATATGGCGGAAAAATGGTTTGATTGTGACATCTGGGCGAGAACAAAACATAAGACGGCGAAATTCTGTCTTACAAGGGCAGGGTTTAAAAAAGTTGATACTGAACTCTATGTAAAAAAGAAAGGAGAATAAATAACATGGGAGGCAAATCATCATCTTCAACAGCACAAACACAAACACATTCTAATACAACATTAGGGAATACAACAACTTCAAACCCTTATGTTACATCTACAACAACAAATAACGGGACAACATCCTCATTTACGCCGGGTAGTGCATTTGATACGCTTAATACTTTTATGAATGATAATATGTCGGGACTTTTGCAAAATTATTTAACGCCATCGATCGATGATCCTACGAGTCAGGCAAAGCTAAGCAGTTTTACTAAGAATCTTAATGAAGAATCGCAGAAAAGTCTTGAAAATAATATTATTAATCCGTTATCAAACCGCAATATGATACGTTCCAGTCAGGCGACAGATTTGTATAATCAGCAGCAGGAAAACATTAATGACAGCCTTGCCGATTATACAATGGAGCTCATGGCTTCTTCTCAGGAAAATGCGGCAGCAATGCTGTCTAATCTGATGGGAATGTATTTAAACGGGTATAACGTTATTTCCAATAACCAGGCACAATCGTTGAATACAAGTAATGCAAATGCTCAAAAGGACAGCTACGGGACTGCAACGACTCAGAATACACAGGGCGATACTTTTGATCGCTATATGAATTGGGTTGGTACTAACGCTTCCTTGTTGGGTGGAGCGTTGACAGGACTATAGGACAGTATTATGGAGGAAAAAATTATTGAATATGCTCCGATCATTGTGTGTGCTGTAATTTTTTTAATACAACAGCATTTACTTGTTTCTCCGGAACAGTTGGAAAAAAAACACAGGGAAATATTAGAGAGTGTAGAACGGAAGTACGTAACCTGGAGTTCTTTCAGAGATTTGAAAGCCCAGTTTACGGATATACAGTCCAAAATTGACAAAATATACGATGTAATAATGAGCGGCAGAGAATAAATCTGCCGCGGAAAGGAATTTAATATGGCATTAACAAATATAGAATACGGTTCGGTCGCATCGTCTGAAGTTGTAAATAACAATTTTCAGTACCTTGATGACAAAATATCTTCTGTATCACAAAGTTTGAGTACAAACGTAACAGCCTTATCAGGTAGTATCTCTTCTTTATCATCGGTTGTTGACAATAATAAATCAGAAGCAGAAGAAGAACATTCCGCCTTACAGGAAAGTATTGATGATATAACAGAGGATATTGCGGGTATTACCACAACATTAGATGAAGCAATTTATGTAAAAGAGAGTTACCGTTCAGGCAAAAACTGGTACAGGGTTTATACAGACGGCTGGGTTGAGCAGGGTGGTTGTGCGTATGTAGGAGGTACAAACGCTGTATCAAACGTGACATTGTTTAAGGAACTGGCTGATACCAACGCTTGTGTTTATGTTACTGCAACAAATGCTTATATGAATGGCAACTGGGATATTGGTGTAGTTGCGGGCAATATTATTAATACGACTACAATTCAACTTAAAGTTGGCCGTGACGGCTCGGGCGGTAATATATACTGGCGTGTTTGCGGTATGGGCAAAACTAATGAAACATAGAAAGGATAAAAAATGGCATATATAACAATTGTTAAAGGCGATGATACGGATTTTTTAGATAATCAGTATCTGGTTGTAAAATTTAATACAGATATAAATATGGCAGGATTTAAGGCTATTTTTTCGCTGGATAATATAGAATTAACCTATCCTGATTTATCTGCAAAGTATATTGAGATTATTCTCTCAAATGAAGTAACTTCAAAGCTAAAATCCGGCAAGATGTACGGTACACTTAAACTTATAGATACTGAAGATAGAATAAGAACAGTTACAACGGTTATTCCGTTTAATGTAATAACTACTGTTATGAATAATTCTGTACAAGTTTCGGACCAATCTATTCAGATGGATGTATCAATAAATAAAAATGAATTTAATGTGGATATGAGCATTGTCGGCTTATCTAAGACGGTTGCAGAGAGCTACCTGACAAAAATGGAGCAGTACAACACTTCTTTAAATTCGACTGCTGAGGAAATTTCAGAAATATATAACGAAGTTGAAACCAAAACATCGGAAGCTGCTGCAAGTGCTAATCTTGCTGAAGAGTGGGCAACTTCAGGCGTTCTTGTTGATGGAACTGATTACAGTGCAAAGTATTATGCGCAAAACGCTGCATCCTCGGCTCAAACAGCAAGCCAAAAAGTGGATGCAATAATGTCTCTCAGTCTTGCAGATACTTCCTTATCCAACATCACCGAAACAGCAAAGGAATTAATAAGGGAGACAGCGGGTACGGGGTTAAACATGTTTGACATTGTCTATAAAGACCACATCCTTACTTTTGAAGAGACAAAAGGTTTTGCGCAGCTGGGGACGTATGTTTACAAAACAGCTGATGTTGACCGTTACGGGTATCCTGATTTCTACAACAGGTGTGTAGAAGAAAAAACAGCGGCAACTTCTACGCAAACGACGTTAGGCGACAGTACAATAACCACTTACAACCATTCTAACGGGCATGTGTACTATGATATATCTGATAAAGAGGCTGTGGACACATTTTATACGACTTACGGTGCCTGCTGGATGTACGGTATAGATACGGCAAACGAACGTATATTTCTGCCGCGAAATGATTATTATTTCAAAAACTCTGATGCCCCGGGTGAGTATGTGGAAGCTGGATTGCCGAATATAGAAGGTGCAACGGATATATCTGTTGGAGTTAGTGCTACTTCTGGAGGTGCATTAACAACAACTGCATCTAGTGGAAGTACTTTTGCAAGCGGGCCTTATAGTTTTAAGAATTTAGAATTTGATGCATCAAATTCTAACGAGGTTTACGGAAACGCTGATACAGTACAACCGCCGGGTGTAAATGCGGTTGTGTATATGGTAGTCGGGAATACATTCTCTGATGTTGCAATCACAGATGTAACAGAGATTACAACATCCGCAAATGATACTTTGCCGCTGTTATGCCATATAGCATCGGATGAAGAGCTTAATCACCCTTCGTGGCTGCGTTCTGCCGGTCAGTGGAACAGCGGGAGTGTGTATTCAACAGTTTACAATTATCTGGTAAGCGAGTACACAAGCGGTACTGAAAAAACAGATACAATATCAACTGCTGACGGTACGGAATATACGGTTACTTACAAAGTTAATAACGGCAAAAAAATCGTAGATGCTGCAAATCTTACACAGGTTGAAAATTTATACAACGCTCTCGGGTCAGCGTGGTATTACGTTTTGGACCAGACCAATACCCGATTTAAACTTCCTCAATCGAAAAATATGGAGTGTTATACTTCCGATGCCGGACGATTGGGGCTTGATGTGGATGCGGGATTGCCAAATATTGAGGGCGATATTCAAAGTTCAGCGGCTTGGGATACATCTGGAAATGGTGCACTTATTTGTTCTTCTGGAACGGTGAATAAGGCGGGAGCGACAGGTGGTTCTGGCGCAACATTACTTGATCTGGATGCTTCTCTTTCAAATCCCATCTACGGCAACTCTGACACTGTACAACCACCGCATACAGAGTTTTATCTGTATTTTAAAGTTGCAAATGCTGTTCAGAATTTGCAATTGTTAAATGTCGGTGAAATTACGGAAGCGTTACAGGGTAAGACAGACCAATTACAGGCGGCGGGCGCAAGTATGCCGGGTAATCAGTATATTGACTTAACGCTTG
>CALUTH010000035.1 GCA_944323635.1 Candidatus Gastranaerophilales bacterium | reverse complement strand
CCGATACACAGAAGTCTTCATCTTCAATATCAGAATAATTCACATATAATAAGTTCTTGTCTAATATCTCTATCAAGAAATGTCTTTTTTCTTCCGTCTCCAATCGTTTAAAATCTTCAATACCTTCTTTTAACTTATTAATATCTGCTTTGTAACTAATAAATTCCGACTCTATGATTTGAGGATACAATTCAATAAGTTTATCATTATTCGCAGACATTATTTCATCTATATACTTTTTGTTAAGTTCTTTTAGTTCGCAATAAACGAAACTTCCACCACCTTGCCAATTAACCTCTTTTGAAATACCACTTCCCTCCCCATTGAAAACATTTACTAACCTTCTTGTGGCTATATCTATTTGTTCTTCCATTTGCTCAATACCAATATACCGTCTATGCATTTTTTGAGCTACTGATAGAGATGTGCCTGTGCCGATATGATAATCAAGTATTAAGTCATTTTCATCAGTACACATCTGCAATATTCTTTTTAACAATTTTTCAGGTTTTTGACCGCCTTTAAATTCCTTTATAACCTCGACATCAGCTGTTATTGAACTTTTGTATGCTCTTGGGTCTGCATAAACTTGTTGTATATCATTCCAAACCGTAGATAATGGAATCCCTTTACTTTCGTCTAAATATTGTTTTACCCATATAGATTGACCATTGTCATCCTTTCCTCTTTGTCTACGTTGATATAAACGTCCATCACCATCATCGTACTTAAACCAATCTTTAATATATTTTTCACTATACGGAATATAAACCCTATTTTGTTTTCTATCATTGTAATTTTTAGAATAATGTAAGATATAATCATGTACATTCACTGGTTTTGGTGTTGCAGCACGTCCTCCAGAAGGAGAACCATATGCCCATATTATTTCTTCTACAAAATTTTCTTCAGAAAAAATTTCATCTAGCAAAACTTTTAAATAATGAGATTGATTTTTGTCTATGTGCACAAAAATATTTCCATCATTACTTAACAATCTTTTGGCTTGATTAAGACGATTTTTCATGAAAGTTAACCAACTAGAACGGCTAAATCTATCATTATAATTAAAACTATCATTACCAGTATTAAATGGTGGGTCTATATAAATACATTTAACTTTGCCTTCATATCGTTTCAGTATTGATGATAACGCTAATAAATTATTACCTTTAATAAGTAAATTGTCATCATCATTGAAGGTAGTTATTACTTCTTCACCATCTTTTGTATATCTTTTAGCATTAGTAAAAACTTTAGGAGCGAGTAATCTATCAACATCATCAGGAGCTAACAGTTCGTTATAGTATATTTCATCTCTTTTTTGGTCTTCTTTTGTCTGCCCACCTTCTAACACACAATCTTTATATGGGAAAGATAATACAACATCGTTTTTAGAAGAGATAAACTGTTCGTTGCTGTCAATTAAACCGATAGTATTCTTAAATCTTGTATATGAATCGTTTAAAAAGGCTTTGTTATTAATCGCCCATCCAAAAGCTGTTTTATCGAAGACAAGCAATCCATCTACATCGGTAAAAAACTTGTTTTTAATTCTTTCATTGGATAAAAGTAACTTAATTAAATCTTTATCCATTTTCATGGCACATTCATACAATTTGTTTCTGAGTAGGTCTTTTCCATTTTCTGAATAAAATCTATTTTCAGGGTCTTGTTTCAACAAGTCTAATAATTCTATATAAAAACCTTCTCTTCTCTCTGCCATGCCACAACTCTCCTATGCTATAACAATTAAACTATTTATACTATTTAAAGTCATAATCCATATAATTGATTTGATATAGACCAAAAGATTTAAATTTTTAGGTTTTTATTTTGTATATTGCCTGTTGTTTACCCTTATTACCAACATACTCTGTTGCTTTCAGTTTGCGTATCATGCCTGTTTTAAGTAGCCGATTTATATACCAGTAGGCTTGTCCAGTCGTTAAACCCATAGTTTTTTCCAGTGAGTTACGAGAAAATACCTTTTTTCTTCTTATGAACGAAATTACCTCCTCCGAAGATGTGCGTATAACTTTGCTTTCAAATTTCCAAACACGTTCAATGTGGACTCCCGCTGTTTAGTATTGAAATCAAAAAACTTATCGATGAGCATAAATGTTCTTAAAAACCAATTATACAATCAGAACTTACACTATTTAATTTGAAATACAGCAACAAACCTCTAACCCTTATTTCAATTTTAATTGCAAAACTGAAATAAAAAATTCCCATCATAATCTCCCCCTTGAAACTTACCCGGACACATTATTGTTAATATTTTAAAAATAGACAATTTTACCTGTCATAACGACTTTAGTTATACAGAAGGTTAGATTATGACGAATTATTATACAAGCAATTTGAAACCTTACGGGTTTTCAGCGCCGCACTTAAATAATACAAAATACTCCCAAAGCCCCGTAAAGCGGCAGGTTAATTTTACGGGGCAAACGGATACGGTTACATTCAGTACGCATACCCAACAGAGTTCATCTAATAAGAAAAAATAGTGGATTGGCGCAATTGCAGCTGCAGGGCTTGCAGTAATCACCGCTATTGCAGTCAGAGGGCGGATTAAAAATAATTCCGTTACACAGCTTGCCGAACATATTGATTTTGCACCTGCAAAAACACTGGAGGAGGCAAAAGCTTTTGCTAAAAAACATTTAGGTATAAATAAATATGAATTAACCGACCTTGAAATTGCAAACTTTATTAATGAGGGGCTTGTTAATTTGAGTAATACTTTTAAAGGAACCAAAATGTTTAAAAGAGTTAAAACTCTTCCTAAAAATCATTTGGGAAGAATGATGTGTACTTCTGATGGCAAAACTCTCGGGATAAATGAAAACGATATTCTGGAAGCGGTAAAAACAAAAAAATTAAAAGAATTTTTTGACGAAGTTTCTAATAAGAGTAATTTTTCACATTTTGATTTGAACAAACACCAGCAAGAATTAATATCAAGGTTTAAAACCGAACCGGAAAAATTAAGCCTGAAAGAAAGACTGGAATTAGAAGATATTATTAGCTTAATTAACACCGCACCGACAGAAAATTATTCAAGAAGATACGTTGAAGCAATGAGCAACGATAATGTCATTAAAGTACTGAAAGAAAATAACAAAATTCTATCACCCGATGATTTTTTAAAGCTGCCAGATGAAGAGCGGGCAAAATACATGACCGAATTATATAATGCAGGCTACAAACAGCCCATATATGCAAGGGGAGCGTTTGCTGCCATAAATCATGAATTCGGGCACAAAATCCACATTGAAAATATCGGCAGAAAAGAATTTGAAAAAATTTCTGTAAGTGTAAAAGGAGACAGGGATGCCTCCCAACAAAAAGTGATTGAATATATGCGTGAATTCGCGGAACGCGAACCCAAAGCATGGCCTGTACTCAGAGAGGTATCATGGTATGCAATATGTTCTGAAGCAGAAGCAGTTGCAGAAATTTTTGCAGGACTGAAAAACGGGATTAAATATAACGATAAAGTAATGGCTTTATATAAAAAATGGGGCGGGGTAATTCCTCCTAATGCATAATAATTTAAGCATTTCCTGCACTGAAAACGGGATTTTATTATATCCTCTTAACATTTTACTCCGGGGTTTAATTTTTATAGTATAATTTAATTAAATTCAAGGAGGATATAATGACAGAATACGTTTTTATGAATGGCAAGTATGTTGAGGCAGACAAAGCGTCAATCCCTGTAAGAACACATGCGTTCTTATACGGGACATCCGTTTTTGAAGGAATTAGAGCATACTATAACAAAGAAGAAGATCAAATGTACGCATTCAGAGTAAAAGAACACTATGAAAGAATGCTCAGAAGCGCACATATTATGTTTATGGATTCTCCTTATACATTAGAAGAATACTGCAATATCACAAAAGAATTACTTAAAAAGAACAACTACAAACAAGATACATACATAAGACCGACACTCTACAAATCAGCAATAAAAGTAGGCCCCGGATTGTATGATAACCCCGATTCATTCTTAATTTTTACAACACCGTTCGGCAACTATTTCGGCAATGACGAAGGTTTAAAAATGTGTGTTTCAAGCTGGAGAAGAAACGGAGACAACGCAATTCCTCCGAGAGCTAAAGTCAGCGGCGCTTACGCCAACGCGGCGCTTATTAAAACAGACGCGCACAATGCGGGGTTTGATGACGCGTTTGTACTCTCTGACAGCGGCGACGTTACGGAAGGTTCCGCAATGAATATGTACCTTGTTTCTAACGGCAAATTAATCACTACAAGTATTACGGAAGATATACTTGAAGGCGTTACAAGAAACACCGTTAAAGAACTTGCAAAAGACTTAGGTATAGAAGTTGTTGAGAGAAAAATAAACAGAACGGAACTCTACGTTGCGGACGAAATTTTCTGCTGCGGAACAGGCGCACAAATCGTTCACGTTGAAAGCGTCGACCACAGAAAAATCGGTACGGGCAAAATCGGCGAAATCACAAAACAAATTCAATCGCTGTACTTTGAAGTCGTTAAAGGAAGAGTTCCTAAATACAAACACTGGTGCACACCAATATATGATTAAATTTTTCGGACAATGCGTTCAGAACCTGATAACTTCTGTCATGTATATTTGTACGGGCAGAATGCGGATTAAGCACGCCCTTGATCAGGCTGTTTCGATAAGCTGGAACTCCCTGCCGATTATCCTTGCAGTAATTGCAATCACTTCAGCGGTAATTACCATCCAGATTTCAAAACAGTTCCTGATGACCGGCGCAGAAACCTACGTTGGCGGAACTCTGTTAATTGTTCTCTTAAGGGAAATTGCTCCGGGCTTTACGGCACTTGCTGTCGGTGCGAGGGCTGGAACGGCAATTTCTGCAGAAATATCTAACATGCAGGTTACCTCACAGGTGGACGCGATTAAAACCCTTAAAGTCGACCCTGTGGGTTACTATTTTGCACCGAGAATACTCGCTGCAGGGATAACCATACCGATGACCGTTATTATCGCGGAAGTGATAGGACTTATTGCAGGAATGTGGGTTGCAAACCTTGCTATTGACCTGCACCCCGCGCGTTTCTGGGAATCCGTTAAATGGTGGCTTGCAACAAGAGATTTTTATATAAGCATATTTAAAGGATTTATATTCGGTGTCCTTGTTGCCCTTGTCTGTGCAACTCAAGGGTATAATACCAAGGGCGGCGCAAAAGAAGTCGGGCTTTCGACCACGCAGGCGGCTATTAAATCCACTATTTATATGCTCGTTGCGGATTTCTTAATCAATCTTATTTTCTACCTGTAGGTGATAACGTATGGAGAAAAGAAAACTAAAACTCGGACATCTCTACCCGCTGCAACTGAACCTCTACGGCGATATAGGCAATATTATTGCCATAAAAAAGCGCTGTGAGTGGCGCGGAATAGAGATTGAAATTGACAATATCAATCTTGGCGATAAAATCACCAATCACGATATTTATTTTATCGGCGGCGGGCAGGACAGACAGCAAGTGGAAGTCGCTTATGAACTCCGGAAACATAAAGAATTCTTAAAAGAAGAAATGGACAACAACTGTGTATTCTTAGGTATTTGCGGCGGGTATCAGTTGTTTGGCGAATATTACCAGCCTCACAACGCAGACCGCCTCCCGGGGATTTCCCTGCTTGACGCATATACGGTTGCCGGTAATAAAAGGTTTATCGGGAATGTCACAGCAAAAACAGAGTTTGTAACCCCCGATACCCTTGTCGGATTTGAAAACCACAGCGGGCTTACTTATTTAAGAGGAGACACAAAACCGCTTGCAACAGTAACAACAGGATACGGCAACAACGGCGGGGACAAGACAGAAGGCGGGAGGTTTAAAAATGTTTTCGGCACCTACTTACACGGTTCTTTCCTGCCTAAAAACCCGCACTTTGCAGATTACTTGATAAAACTTGCGCTTGAAAAAAAATACGGTGACAGCGAATTAAAACCGCTTGATGACAAAATCGAGTTTGACGCGCACGCCCAAGCAGTCGGAAGGGCTTATTAAAATTCTAATTCAAGCCGTTGCTTACTTTCCGCCTTTCGCGTCCTTGGCTCTTTCACGGACGGAAATTCTTACAGGCGTTCCCGTAAATCCGAAAGCCTCGCGGAGTTTGTTTTCAAGGTAACGTTTATAATGGTCTTTTAGAAGGTCGCCGTTATTGGTAAACAGTACAAATACAGGCGGCTGAACGGAAACCTGTGTAGTATATAAAATCTTTAAGCGTTTATTCTTAACCGTTTGCGGCGGATTGAGCGCGTAAGCTTCATTAATAACTTTATTCAACAGCCCCGTCGCAACACGTTTTGTACACTCCGCGTAAACCTCTTTTGTTTTATCAAAAATCTGTGTAAGCCGCTGTCCCGTAACAGCGCTTATATAAATCCGCGGAACGTAAGAAAGAAACGGAATATCGTTTGAAATCTTCTGCTCAAATTTGTTAATCGTATTGGATTTTTTATCCTCAACCAGATCCCATTTATTGATTGCGACAATCATTCCTTTGCCCGCCTCTGTTATAACCGAGGCAATTTTTTTATCCTGATCGGAAATTCCCTCAAGCGCATCAATTACTAAAAGCGCAACATCACACTCTCTTATAGAACGGATTGCGCGGTCAACCGCAAACTTCTCAACACCCCAGTCAACTTTTGATTTTTTTCTAATTCCCGCAGTGTCAATAATAGTAAATTCCGTATCGCCGTAAGTCACTTTGCTGTCAATACTGTCGCGGGTTGTGCCGGAAATATCCGAAACAATGACGCGTTTTTCACCGAGGAGAGAGTTTACAATTGACGATTTGCCGGCATTAGGGCGTCCGACAATCGCAATTTTAATAGTGCTTTCAGCCTCATAGGTTTCGTCCGTATCAAACCCCTCAGTCACCATATCAAGCAAATCACCGACACCGCCTGAACCATGTAACGCCGAGACAGGAACAGGGTCGCCCATTGACAGGGCGTAAAACTCTGCAGCGTTTGCAAATAGCGACGGTGAATCAGTTTTAATATCCGCAAGAAAAACAGGTTTTTCAGAGCGCCTTAAAATATTTGCAATATCCTCATCAACAGGTGTAATCCCTTCCATCCCGTCAACAAGAAAAATTATTCTATCCGCCTCATCACAGGCAATACGCGCCTGATCAAAGATAGAAAGCATTATTTCATCTTCATCCCCCGGAATAATACCGCCCGTATCAATTACGGTAAAAGGTTTATGCTGCCACTCGCAGTCAAAATAAATCCTGTCGCGTGTAACCCCCGGCAAGTCGTCAACAATAGACCGCCTTTGCCCTACAAGACGGTTAACAAAGGTCGATTTGCCCACATTCGGGCGGCCTACGACTGCTACAGTTGGTTTTCGTTTCATAGGTTAATTGTACCATAGAGAGAAATAAATACAAACCCGGGGGTGGGGGGGGGTAAATGTATATGCCACATTAAAATAAAAGCTACAAGCTAGGCGCAAGGGGAAAGGGGAGGGGGTAAATGCATATGCCATATTGGAATAATGACTACAGGTCCGGCGCAGGCACAGGGGAAGTGGAATATTTCCGCTAAACTTAATTTTTTGATAAGAATAATTTGCCTGTCATCCTGAAAGCGTAGAAAATCAATACAAATGAATATTTTATTAAAGCGCAAAATACTTTCATTGATTTTCAAGGTGTTCAGGATCTTACCGGAGTACAACCCCGATTAATGACAAGCAAAACCATCTTGAATGAATTGCCTTTTTTACATACAAGATCAACACTAAAATAATCTTATCACGCCTGCCAACAGTACATCATTCAAAGACAAAATGATAATTTTGGCAAACAATACTTGACATAATAATTTACATATTGTATATTAGTAATGTAATTTTTTACATTTGTAAAATATACATTACAAACGCAACATAATTAAGCATATATACTCACCTTTCAATTTTCCCTTCAGGCATAGGGAAGATTTAAAAAAGGAAAACCGCAATCGCGCAGACGCGCAGAAAGGAGGATATAGAACTAATTGCCCGAATTATTTGCCGGCAAAAAACAGGAAAAAGCGTACAATTAAATAAATATATATGAGTGTTGCTGATATTGTACCCCAAAACCCCCAAATATTTTTCATATATTGCATCGGAGGTATGTCAATATCTTTTAATAGTTCTAATATTACGCCAAGGACCACAGGGATTACTGTAAAAGCTTTAACAGCATGGTGCAAAACAATTACAGCGAAAACAATCAAATACTCAATACCGCGCAATTCCTCAGAATTCGGGCAAATAAACATTAAAATCAAACATAAAACATATGTAAATAGCATATGAGAAAATATCAAAGATTTGCTAAATAGTTTTTGAGAAAGTTGTTTCTTACAGAAGAAATAAATAAATTCTATGAAAGTAACTAATAGAAATACTAATACTAAGCAAGGTACTTCTAAAATGAATAGAAAAAAAACACCATCGTCTTTATTAAAAAACAATCCAAACGGAAGAAGTGCAAAAACAGCTGCAAAAATAACACAAAACAAAGTAACTGCCTGAAACGCTATGTAGTTAAAACTCAAACGATTAGTTACTATTCCTAAGAATTTATCAATATTCATAAAACAAATATATCATTTTTTTACTACTATTACAATCGCGCAAACGCGAAGAAAGGAGGATATAGAACTAATTGTCCGAATTATTTGCCGGCACTAAACAGTAAAAAGCGTACAATTAAATAAATGTATATGAGTGTTACTGATATTGTACCCCAAAACCCCCAAATATTTTTCATATAAGACATGGGTGCAAGCCTTATATTTTTTAGTGCCTCTAATACCCCCGCAACACCCATGGGGATCACCGTAAAAGCAATAATAGCAAAGTACAGGAGAATTAAAAAAATAAGGAGTAAATAATCACCACCATAACTATGCAACACATCGCTATCCGGGCAGTTAAACATTAAAATCGAATAAAAAACATATGTAAATAGCGTATGAGAAAGTACCAAAGATTTGTTAAATAATTTTTGAGGAAGTTGTTTCTTACAGAAGAAATAGATAAATTCTACACAAGTAACTAGCAAAAAAATTACCAAATAAAATGATGTTATTATTGAAAAAGCATAGAGCAATGACACTACATCATGTTTAGGTAATAGCGAGAACTGCGCAGTACCAAGAGCTGCAGCAACAACGACAAAAAACAAATTAACAGCTTGAAACGCTATGTAGTTAAAACTCAAACGATTAGTTACTATTCCTAAGAATTTATCAATATTCATAAAACAAATATATCATTTTTTTACTACTATTACAATCGCGCAAACGCGAAGAAAGGATAATTATGACTAATTTTAAACACGATACAAAACTTCATGAGGATGCAAGGCGCTGCGCCCTCTCAACTTATGACGAAAAAAAATTCACAGTTCCTGACAGCTGCAAATTTCTTTTTCGCTATACAAACCCCGAAACCGGCTACTACGGTATAGTCTACAAACGCGGGGATGATTTTATCATTGCAAGCAGAGGAACCGACTGGCATAAAGAATGGGCTGACTTTAAAAGAACACACAACATAAAATCCATTCAAGATGTTCCGCAGGATATTATGATGGCAGCTAAAATAATACCACAACAGGCAAATGATATAATGTTTTTATATAACCAATGTAAAGACCATGGGCGAGTAATACTCACCGGAGATTCCCTTGGCGGCAGCGGAAGCACAATAATAGGAATATTAACCGGCGCCGATACCATTGTTTTTAATCCGTTCGGGGTTGAGGACATTCTAAAAAATAACAATATTGATTATTCCAAAACTGATAATATTATTAATTACTGCAACAAAAATGATATAATCACCGGCGGAAACGGAGATAAACACGTAGGCAGAATCTATGAAATGAAATCCAAAGGTCATGGAATAGGTCTTTATGATCATTTCCTTGAAAATCAGCAGCCGATAAAAGAACAAAAAGAAATATCAAAATATGACTTAAACCTGCGAGGAACAATAAAAAAATACCACGATGAAAACAAAATCAGATATATGAGAGACGAATTTGAATTTAATAACGCAAAGCCGCAACAGAAACAAGTAACACCTCAAAATGTTTATTATAATCTGGAGAATAATCGCTCTGATATACAAAAAAACATTCAAAGAATACGTGAGCTGCAACAACGTAATTTTATTGATGTTCCACAACAATACAACTTTAACAACGAAACTTTTGGCGGATACAGACCACATAACGGCGGGCAGGTTTATGTCAGAGAATACAAGCGCCGCGACGGTACAGTTGTTAAGGCACACTGGCGCGACTGGCCGGGGAATTTCGACCCCAATAAAAAACTGGTTGATATGAATGAACCGGAACTCGGTCATGCCATCGATTTCTGGTTAGACGAAGATAATTACGCGTAGTTTTATAATCTGCATTTCATACATTTCTTGTAACCCTTTCTGCTTTTAAAAGCCTTGCAATATCCTTGCAGGGCTTTTTTTATTAAAAAATTAATAAGTACACCATAAAAAATGCAGCAAGCGCGCAAATCAATATACAAATTAAAAGATAAATAACAAGAGAATACAAAATCGTTTTAAGATAAAATCTATTATTTACAAACGGTTCAATAGTTGTCGATATATTATACTTTTTCTCCCTGTATCTCAATACAATATACGGTACCAGATTAAGCAATATAAATCCCCAGAAAAGCAAAACAATACTAATTACACCAAGAAGACCAACACCTGCTCCTGTTGCACTTTCATCAAAAGCAAAAAGGCGATAGAGAATAAAAAGAACCGCAAAATTAAACAAAACAAACTTCTTATCAAACAAATATTTTTTGTTTTTTTCATTTTTAAAAATTAAATATGTTAAAAATGTATACAACACAGCATAGGGCAGAAAAAACAAAGTAAAAAATATGCTTGAAAATACCGATATATATATTTCGGTAAAAAAGCATCCTACTACTCCGCTTATCACTGCCGCGGCAAGCATTACCGCAAAAATAAGCCCCTGATGTGCGGCAAAGTAAAAACTTGGTTTATCAAACATTTTATCTAAATTGAATTTCATAAAACAATAATACCATTTTTCGGGAGCAGGTACAACTGACGCGACAGAACAGTGTTTTTGGGAGTAAGTATTTTAAAGCGGTACACATTTCTGCCCGTTCAAAATAAGAACGCCGGATTTTACACTTTATCACGGATAATAATTTCCATACCAAGAGCCTCGGCAATGACCTTCATTTCAGAGTAGCGGATAGTATTGGCTCTTAATTTTTTGGATAAAGTGTCCAAAGAATATTTTTTATCAGTATGTTTTGATAAATATTCAGCCAAGTAAGTAAGAGTCAAGCTCTTTTTAGCTGCAAGCATTTTTACTTCATTTATAGCGTTCATTGTCTATTATTATAAATTAATTTCTACTTGTAGAAGTATGACGCTACTAAAATCTTGACATTTATAGAGACTATACTCTAATATTAGAATATAATTTCTATAATTATAAAGAGGATTGATATGGATATTGATTTTGAAAAAGAAATTAAAAAAATATATGATGAAAAACTTAACAAGCTTATAAGTAAAGATTTTCAAAGCAGTGATATTGAAGCCGTTATTAAGAAAAACTTTCAACACGGGATTACAATACTTATTCAAACCTATATTGAACTTTCACTAACCTGCAACTGTTTAAAGCAACTAAAAAACAAGAAGAGAATTTATCCCTCGCTATCAACCGAAACCCGAAATAAAATAAACGAACAAATAAAAATTATTCAATTTATACACAATAGTATCTATAATCTTATAAACACAACATCAAAGATGACAGAACTCCTGAATAAACATTAATAATTTTTCGTTTCTGACATTTTGTATTAAAATTAAACTATGGCAAAGGTTAAATCAAAATACGTATGTCAACAGTGCGGGTACGAATCGGCAGGCTATCTGGGCAGGTGTCCTGAATGCGGTTCGTGGGGAAGTTTTGTCGAAGAGATTACAAAACAACCGACTGCAAATGAACGCAAAGCCATAACAATAACAGACGACACACCGCCGATGAAAATCAATGACATCGTCACAAACTCCGAAACACGTTTCGGAACAAGTATATCAGAGTTTGACAGGGTGCTCGGCGGCGGGATTGTTCAGGGCTCCGTTATCCTTATTGCAGGCGATCCGGGGATAGGCAAATCCACCCTCCTCCTGCAAACCGGCGGCACACTTTCCGCTCACGGCAGAAAAATCCTCTACATCTCCGCGGAAGAATCTTTAAGCCAGATTAAGCTAAGGGCGGAGCGGCTCAAAGTTAACGCGGACAACCTGTACATCTACTCCCAAACCAATCTTGATGCAATAAGACGCCGCATTGAAGAAAATAAACCTGATTTAGTAATCATTGACAGTATTCAGGCAATATACTCGGACGACATCCAGAGTTCGGCGGGCAGCGTAAGCCAGATTAAGGAGTGCTGCAATTCGCTGATTAATATTGCCAAAACCCTCAATATAGCAATAATTGTAATCGGACATGTCACCAAAGAAGGCAACATCGCAGGTCCGAAGGTTCTTGAACACATGGTTGATGCAGTAATCCAGTTTGAAGGCGACAAATACAAATCCCACAGGATTTTACGCTCAATAAAAAACCGTTTCGGCAACACCTCCGAAGTCGGGATTTTTGAAATGGAAGAAGATGGGTTGAGAGAAGTCACCAACCCGAGCGAATTATTTATTAAAGATTTAGACAGCATACAGGCGCCGGGGAGTGTCACAATCGTAACAAATGAAGGCTCGCGTCCGCTTTTAGTCGAAATTCAAGCGCTTGTAGGAACAACCCCCTACCCGACACCGCGCAGGATCGCAAACGGCGTAGACACGGGGCGTGTGCACCAGATTCTTGCAGTCCTTGAAAAACGCGTGGGGCTAAACCTTTCCAAGCAGGATGTTTATGTAAACGTAATCGGCGGGATGGATATAACAGAAACCGCAGCAGATTTAGGCATTGCGCTTGCCATAACCACCTGCGCCAGAGATATTATAATGGACAAATTCACCGCAATTGTCGGAGAAATCGGGCTTTCCGGAGAAATCAGACCGGTAAGCAATATTGAAAAGCGCATCATTGAGGCGCAAAAACTCGGGTTCAAACGCATCATAATCCCGCAGTCAAACCCGATAAACAAAGATATTCAGGGTATTGAAATAATTAAGGTTAAAACTATCCTTGACGCGTTTAATA
This sequence comes from Candidatus Gastranaerophilales bacterium, assembly GCA_944323635.1. Classification (GTDB taxonomy): domain Bacteria; phylum Cyanobacteriota; class Vampirovibrionia; order Gastranaerophilales; family Gastranaerophilaceae; genus CALUTH01. The sequence continues at coordinate 6,241 of CALUTH010000035.1, read as the reverse complement.
AAGGCTTGACGAGGGAATAACAATGCCGCACTTTTTTATAAATTCCCGTGATATAAACGGCGAAACCATAACAATCACAGACAAAGACAACTATAACCACATTGCAAAATCTCTCCGCGCACGGGTCGGGGAAGAAATTAAACTTTGCGGCGAAGATGCGGTTGTTTACAGGTGCAAAATTACGGCAATCACAAAATCAGAAATCACAGCGCAAATACTGTCAAAAGAAAAATCCACCCGCAAACTGCCGTTTGAATTAACACTTGCACAATCTCCGCTCAGGAGTGATGCGCAATTAACGCTTGTAGAAAAGGCAACAGAACTCGGTGTAAGCAGGATTTATCCGGTTTATACGGACAATTGCGCGCTGCCAAAAGACGCAGCCGCCGCAAAAAGAGAAAAATGGCAAAGAACAATGTTTGAAGCCTCAAAACAGTGCGAACGCGCTGATATTCCGGTATGTGAGGAGCTTACGACTTTTGACAAACTCCCGCTTAAAGAGTTTGATAGAGTAATTGTTTACGCAGAGCGGCTGGAGGAAATGAGCCTTAAGGAATATATCGAACAATCGCCGATAAAAGAAAACGCCAGAATTCTTGTTATAATCGGACCTGAAGGCGGATTTTCGGACAGAGAATTTGAGTGGTTTAAGTCACAAAAACTCCCGCTTGTAACCCTTGGCAAACTTATATTAAAAGCAGAAACCGCAGCAATCGTCGGACTGGGGAATTTGATTTATGGATATTCAAAATAGTTTAATCATTGAGACCTTAAAAAACTGCGGCAGGGAAGTTTACCTTGTCGGCGGTTCGGTACGCGACGCGCTCCTGAATAGAAAAACATACGATAACGATATAATCGTTACTGACGAAGACGCGCGGACTTTTGCGCAAAATTTAGCCCGAACCCTTGATGCTGTCTTTATTCCGCTTGATGAAGAAAACAAGATTTACAGACTTGTAATGAAAGACAAGGTTAACTACATTGATATAACCAATCCGGTTGAAGGAAGCCTTGAAAAAGACATTATGAGGCGGGATTTTACGATAAACTCCATTGTTCTAAACCTTAGAACAGGCGAAATTATTGACCTAACAGGCGGAAGAGAAGATTTAAAGAACGGTATAATCAGAATGATTAAACCCGAAAACTTTGACGACGATCCGCTCAGAATGCTGAGGGCATTCAGGTTTGAGAGTGTTCTGGGGTTTGATATTGAACCGCAAACTCTTGAGGCGGTAAAATCACGTGTCAACCTGATTTCAAAACCCGCAGTAGAGCGGATTAATTGCGAAATATTAAAGCTTTTTGAAGGGAAATACACTGTAAAAGCCTTGTTTTCGATGGATGAAACGGGACTTTTGAATCTTATTTTCCCGCCAATAATTGATGTAAAAAAAGTGCCGCCAAACACACACCATCATCTTGATTTGTTCCACCATTCCGCGGAGGTTGTTAATCAGATTCAACAGTTATACGAAACCGCCCCTGCAGCCGTAAAAGAACATCTTGAGACGCATGATTTCGGCGGAACCGCAAGACTGGGGCATTTAAAACTTGCAGGATTTCTCCACGATATAGGGAAATTCCAAACCTGGACAATTGAAGAGAGCGGGCGGCACCGATTTATCAAGCACGATGACGTGGGCGCAAAGATGGCTGACAGTCTGTTAAAGAAAATGCATTTTTCCAAAAAACAGATTGAATACATAACAAAAATGATTAAATTACACATTTACCCGTCAAGTGTTATTCAGGCGCCCAACCTGTCTGAAAAACACTATACACGCTACATCCGAAAAATGGAAAATGATGTAATCGATAATATTATTCTTGCAAAAGCCGACCGGCTGTCTGCGCAGGGTTCTGCAATCACGCCCGAAATACTTGCAAATAACCTGAACGGGCTTGATAAGATGCTTAATTACTATTTGAGTATCAAAGACACTCTTAAACCGCTCCCGAAACTCATTGACGGCAAAGAAATTATGGAAATCCTAAACCTCAAGCCCTCGCCCAAACTAGGGGAAATAGTAAATGCGCTGAAAGAAGCCCAAATCTCGGGGGATGTTAATACAAAAGAAGAGGCGGTTGAGTTTGTAAAGGTGTATAACACTAGGCAGTAAATTCTTTGCCGCCGACTATTCTAAGGTGACGGTTAGAGCCTTCACCCACAGATTTACTTTCAAGGTTATGCTGTTCAACAAGTTCGTGCTGAAGTTTTCGTATATGTTGATTTTGGGGAGAGAGTTCGATGTGTTCTGCGCCTGCAAGAATTTTATTAATTGCCACCTTTGCCTCATCCAGAGCGCGTTCTGCATCATCACAGTATCCCTGCAGTTTTTCTGCCTGATTTTGCAGGTCAAGCGCCTCTTTCATAACTTTTTGGATTTGCGCCATCGAGTTTGTTTTTACATAGAAAATTTGCAGTCTGTAATCGTTTGCCGTTGATAACACCTTTGCCCCGCCCTTTGCAAAATTCTTGTGCGCAATGACAAGGTCCGCATCATCAATGTTACGCGTAATTTCTACGTTCAAATCCAAACGCTCAATAATCTTTTCAACAATCGTTCTTGATACCGCATAAAGATAAATCTTCTTAAACGGTTTCATATCTTCAACGTACTGTTTGCGGTTAAACGAGAATTTTAGACTGTCCGAAGGCTCGGGCAGGATTTTTTCTTCTATTTTGTTAATATGTTCTACAACTGTTTGCGCCGGTGTTTCTGTCTTTTGCGGTTCTTCATACGCTTTATCAACTTTGCGGATTTCCGGTCTTATCGGCCAGCCGCGCAGAATATAATCCACTGCTTCCGCAGCATCTTTGTAAACGGCAAGCGTGTTTCTGTCGATAATTTCTATTACAATATCAAATGTCGGCTGCTTTTCACGCTCAAGAACAGTTTTTTGCGAACCTCTGCGTTTTGCCTCGTCGTCGCCTAAAGTAACCGATTGAACACCGCCCACAAGGTCTGAGAGCGTCGGGTTTTTGATAAGACTTTCGAGGCTGTTGCCGTGTGCCGTTGCAATAAGCATAACACCGCGTTCCGCAATTGTTCTTGCTGCCTGCGCCTCAGCTTCAGTACCGATTTCATCGACAACAATAACTTCCGGAGTATGGTTTTCAACCGCCTCAATCATTATATCTTTCTGGTATTCAGGCTGACGCACCTGCATACGGCGCGCACAACCGATTGCGGGGTGCGGAGTATCACCGTCGCCTGCTATTTCGTTTGATGTATCAACAATAACAACCCGTTTGCCTAATTCATCGGCAACGAGACGGGAAATTTCCCTCAATTTTGTAGTCTTACCAACCCCCGGACGTCCTAAAAACAAAATACTTTTACCAAGTAAGCATATATCCTTTATGCAAGCGATTGTCCCCGTAATAACACGACCTATACGACAAGTTAAACCCACTACCTTCCCCTGCCTGTTTCTTATTGCACTAATCCGGTGCAGGGTCCCGGGTATCCCCGAACGGTTATCGGATGTAAATTCTTGAAGATGACTTGTGATAAAGTTAATATCGTCCTCTGTAATCTCTTCACAGCCGATACGCTCAATCTTGCCGCCCGCATGCCTGATTTCGGGTACTCTCCCTATGTCAAGCACTATCTCAATTACATCTTCCAGCTGGTCGTGCGTAACATTTCGGACAATTTTGTCAGGCATTATCGCTAACATTTTGTCTAGGTCATTATGGAATTGTATCTCATTCATTATATATAATATGCCTTTCTGGTTGGCTGAAACGGCTTATTAAGTTTTTAAATTTAATCTCCCTATATAATTATTATACCACACAACGACAAATTTATAACAGACTTAACATTTTGCAAAAAAGATAAATCTTAAAATCGTTAAAATGCTTGTGCAGCAATGATTACGCCATATAAATTTAGGGATTTTTTATCTTAAAATATCTCCGCTACCCGCCAACAAGTTCATGGTAAACTTTAAGGTATTCTTTAGAGCTCTTTTCCCATGAAAAATCCGCAGACATGGCACTGTTGCGCATAGCGTTCAAGGTATATTTATCCTTGTAGACATACATAGCACACTCAATTGCCGCCTTCATCGCCCAACCGTCATAATTCCAGAACTTAAACCCTGTAGAATCATCCAGAGGATAGCCGACAACCGTATTATCAAGCCCGCCGGTTGCTCTTACAATCGGCAGCGAGCCGTAACGCATTGCAATCATCTGGCTCAAGCCGCAGGGTTCAAACGCAGACGGCATTAAGAAAAAGTCGCTGCCGGCGTACATAAGGTTTGCCAAATCCGATTTATACCCGATATACGCGCGGATATTAGGAGAATTATTGGAAAGCCATATCAAAAGGTTTTCATAATCCTTATCCCCGCTCCCTAAGAAAACAAAATCCGCATCCATAAACTTTAGTTCATTCTCAACCTGCCTGATTAAATCCAGCCCTTTTTGCGGGACAAGACGGGATATAAACGCAATAAGCGGTCTGTCAGGATTATATTTAAGTCCGAAAAATTCACAAACTTTCTTCTTGTTAGCCTCTTTATTCTTTAACGATTTTTTATCGTAGTTTTTAACAAGGTTTTTATCGGTTTTAGGATTATAGACATCGTAATCGATACCGTTTAAAATCCCGACGAGTTTATGTGTCTGCCCTCTCAAGGTATAGTCCATGCCCTCGCCGTACTCGTGGGTTAAAATCTCCTCCGCATACTTAGGAGATACAACAATTATTTTATCAGAGTAATTGATAGCACCCTTCATCCAGTTTACGCGTCCCCAGTGTTCGCATCCCCATTCATTATAAACAATATCGCGGCGCATATTTGCAAAATCAACCACATCATCAAACCATACCCCCTGATAGGCAAGGTTGTGGATTTCAAAAACATTCTTTGCTCTGCACCAGAAATCATCAAATTTATAATTAGCCTTAATATACAACGGTATCATTGCCGTGTGCCAATCGTTGGAATGGATAATATCCGCTTTAAAGTTAAGTTGCTTTGCATACTCTAAAACAGCAAGAGAAAAAGCTATATACCGTTCATGTTCATACCGCGGATCAAGCCATTTCGGGTAAACTTCTTTAAAACACGAAAAATACCAGTCATTATGTACAAAAAACACGTTTATATTCGTACCGGGGAGTTTACACATAAACAATCTGAACCGCTGCGGACGTTCCTGAAAAGAAATCCACATAACAGAATTATCAAGTTCTTTTATCCCCCATTTATCAACATCAATACACCCGTGCAGCGGAGTGAATATTGCAATCTCTGCATCTTTTTCCAGCGCCTTAGGCAGACTGCCGACCACATCCGCAAGCCCGCCCGCCTTTGAAAACGGTGCAACTTCTGCCGACGCAAACAATATCTTCATATGTAAACCCTCCGCTTATTTAAACGACATGTTAAATATAAAGCAAAAATTTTTTCTGGTAAAGATATGAATTCAAGCACTAAAACAAACCTAAAGAATATTATTACATTACATAATATATTGCATTATTTAAATATTGCATTTATAATATTACATAGTAAGAAAGTTGCTGGTACTTGCAATTTTTTTAGTAAATTTTTTTAAAGTGTCAAGCACAATTTAATAATGGATATTAATACAGAAAACAAAACTGTGTAATTTGTTTGAGTAGTTTGTTTGTTACGTAACAATATCCAAATAGGTTACTAATAAATGAGAGGAAAAGATGAAAAATTTGTATAGCACCCGAAAAAACGGATTCTCCCTTATGGAGATGATGGTTGTTATGCTGGTCGTTGCCATTGTTATGGCTCTGTCAGCACCTATGATTACTAAGAAAACAGGAAGTGCCGGTGGCAGCTCCTGCCTCTGGACAAGTTTAACCGGAGGGAATATAGGGTTTAACGCTAATCAGAATGCAGTTTCTGCTGTAATAGGCGGCAACAACAGCGAAATTACAGCAATGGGCGCTAATGTCCCTAAACTCACTATTGCTACTAAAGGTAATTACCCGCATATAGGCTTCCTGCACAACGATACGGTCGTCGGAACTTTAAACTTAATCAGCGGACAAGGATTGACTTTGGGAAACAACAGCATTGCTAATCAGGTTAATTCCATAGCTATCGGTAACAACTCCAGTGCCATTGCTTCTCATAGTATAGCTCTGGGAACTTTCGCCAACACTAATGCCGCTACAAATTCTATCGCTATCGGCACAAGCTCTAATACTAATTCTTCAAGCAATTCTGTTGCTATCGG
>CALUTH010000034.1 GCA_944323635.1 Candidatus Gastranaerophilales bacterium | reverse complement strand
TCCCTTGTATCCATGTTTACGGCATTTTTTTCAAAAACTTTAATTTTTTTAAATAAATTGTTACATTTCGTTACATTAGGGGATGGAATGCCTGCCGGTACGCTAATTGAAAGAGTGTCAACAACAGGGTCAGCCTATATTTGTGAAGCATCTACAGCCTTTAATTTATACAAACCAGGAACAAGGGTTTTCATTCTATCAAGCCGTTCAGTTATTTCTAAAGCCGGAAGCCCTATTTCTCCGGCGCAGTCGAGGGCTTTTCTTCCTGTGAGCATTACTTTTATGATTCTGTAATCTTTCAGGCTTAACGTTTTTTCTTTAATCATATTATCTTCCCCGCTATACAATTTTTAAAGTAGCACGCATGGAACAAACATGATATTCCCCGACACGGCAGTTTAAGTTACGGCAGGTAGGGGGAAAGTGTTATAGACTAAATTCCTGAATGGTTCAAGCTGATTTAATTTGTGCAAAAATCTTATCAATATTTTTTACATCTTTGTGGAGGTGGTTGAACATTTCTTTCACAAAGTCCAGAATTTCATTTGTTGAAGGCTGATGGTTGTTAAAACTCATATAGTATAAATCCATTGGTAAGCCGCCGCTGTTATTTGGATAAATATAATTAATATCAAGTTTTATCGCTCCGTTGGTTGTATAAAATTTTGCTCTTTTCATAGTCTGCGGATTTGTTTTTGATATTTTTTCCACTTCAAAAAAACATCCGTTTTTTTCTTTAAATAATTCAGGCAAGGAGTGGAGAATTTTAGAGCCGTATCCTTTTGAGTGAAATTGTTTTAAAATTGCAACGTAGTCAACAAGTGTGTATTCTCCGTATTCAAATATAACGGAATAACCGGTAAGGGTATTTGCATCGTAGAAGCCGAATAGTCTGTAGTGAGGATTTTTAAAAAGTTCGCAAAAAGTCTCATAAGTCTTTAATTCTTCGGTTGGAAACTGCAAAGTCATATCTTTATAGGCAATTTCAAACTCTTTCAGACCAAGTTCTTTCAATTTCATGTCTTTTCTCCAAGGTTTTTGCATACTCATTTAATTATAACATCAAGTCTAAAAACTTTTATTGCAGCCGCGGTTTATGTTATTATACAGGTATAAGAGGATATGAAAGAGAACTATATAACGTATTTAAAATTTCTTGAAGAAAAACTGGACGTTTTTTTCGAGAGCCAGAAAGAATACATTTGCTGTCATAAAGGTTGTTCACTCTGCTGCAGACATGCTGAGTTTCCTTACTCAAGGCTTGAAATGCAGTATCTTGCGGAGGGATTTTTTTCGCTTGATGAGGAATTACAGAACTTAATTGAATCAAGGTTTGAAGTTTTAAAGCAGGAAAAGAAAGAATTTAAGGGCGAGAAATTCTTGTATGACTGTCCGTTCCTTGTTGATGATGCTTGTTCGGTGTACGAATACCGCGGAGTGGTCTGCAGAACTTTCGGGCTGCTCTCGCAAAGTTCTGACGGTACTGTTAAAACTCCGTTTTGCTGTTTTAAGGGGTTGAATTATTCAAAGGTTTTTGACCATGTAACTCAGCAATTGTCGGATGAGAAGGTAAAAGAACTCGGATATAGCCAAGAGCCTCTTGGGTTTAACCTCAGTTATGAATTTCTTACTAATCCGGATTTTGAACGCGGGTTCAATATTCTTTTCGGGGAGAAAAAACCCCTGCTTAACTGGTTTTGTAAATCGGAGAATTAAATTTTTATGTTTCGATATGGTGTGTAGTTGTTATTTTGTAGCTTATGCTGTTTTTATTTGATTTATATTTGTTATGTGTTTGAGAAAGGAATATTGCGCCAAACATTACAATGCATCCGATAATTTCTCTTAGAGTTAAAGTTTCTCCAAGCAGGAGTATTCCGCCTAAAACCGCAAAAACAGCTTCGCTGCTCAATATGAGTGCTGCAACAACAGGTTTGGTTGCCTTGTGCCCGAACATCTGCAGGGTATACGCAAGTCCGGTCACGATAACCCCGATGAAGATAATAGGTTTCCAGCCTGCAATTATATTAACGATTTGCGGATGTTCTAAAAGGAACATAAATGGTGACGACAGTATCCCTGCTACCAGAAATTGAAGACAGGAGAGTTTAATTATATGTGTGTTGTTTGCAAATTGGTTGACGGTCATTATATGCAGTGCAAAGAAAAAAGCGCTTACTAGCAGGAATAAATCCCAGATTTCGTACTGTGCGGTTCCTTTCACGCATAACAGGTAAAGCCCGATAATAGCAACCACTATACTTAATTTTACGTTCGGCATCAGTTTTTGTTTCATAAAAACAGCTATAATCGGAACAAAAAGTATGTATAGTGAAGTTATGAATCCGGCTTTGCCTGCCTGAGCGTATATCATGCAGTACTGATTAATTGTGAAAGCAATAAATATAATCAGACCGGAAATCAGTCCGCCTTTTATCAGGTTCTTACGCGCTGTTGTTTCCGGCAGTTTGGGTTCAAGGTTTTTGAAAATAAAAATAGAAGGGTATAAACATATACATCCTATAAAACATCGCAGAGTGTTAAATGTAAAAGGACCGATATAAAGCATACCCAGTTTTTGGGCAACAAAGGAAAGTCCTGATATAATGGCTGTTGCAATAAGCGCCAAATTACAATATATACGCAGTTTATAATATTCTCTCTTTGTCATACCAGATTTCTCCACTTATTTAGCCCTGCGGTTATATTCTTTGCGTATATTCTCATTATGGACTATTTTCAGAAAATATCAAATACTCATATTAAATGAACTTTTATGCTTTAAAAGTATAATTAAACGGATAATATACTTTTGTAGGTGTTGATAATAAAGTCGTTAATATCAATGAAAATAATGGTGTCAAAACCTGTGTAAGAAGATGTATATTTAGTGACCGTATCTGCCGCGATTTTGCAGGCTTGAGGGATTGGAAACCCGTATACGCCGCAGGATATTGCGGGGAAAGCGATTGATTTCAGGTTATATTCCTGCGCAAGCCGGAGCGAATTTTTATAACAGGAGGAGAGAAGTTCGCACTCGTTATGTTTTCCGCCGCGCCATACCGGTCCGACGGTGTGAATTATGTACTTTGCGGGCAGGTTGTAACCTTTTGTTATTTTGGCATCCCCTGTTTGGCAGCCGTTGAGTTTTAAACATTCAAGATAAAGTTCTTTGCCGGCTGCACGGTGGATTGCGCCGTCAACTCCGCCGCCTCCGAGGAGTGAGTTGTTTGCGGCATTTACTATTGCATCAACTTCCAGTTTTGTTATATCGCCTTTAATTAATTTTATTTCTGTCATAAGTACATTATAACAAAATGTAACATTTGTGGTTTAAGACAGCAAAAAACTTTCTGTTCGGGTTTAATAGAGGTATGAGAATTTTACCTGCGGGAAGTGACTTAAAAAACAGAGTACCAAAATTTACCGGTAAGGCGGTATCGGTTGCGGCGCCGCGGGAAAAGCTTGACACTACTGTAAAAAACAAAAACAGTGCTGCAAACGGATTTATAATAACCGCCGCTTTAATTGCAGTAATTGCTGCAAGTTGGAAGTTAGGGAAAAATACGGCTTTCGGGAAAAAATTGCGTAATCTTTTTAAATCGCAAAAAACGGTTAAGCCGGAGCCCAAGCCTGTTCAGACAATTGAAAAACCTAAATTTTTGTATCACATGACGTCGTTGGAGAATTATAATTCTATGCTTGCGGAGGGTAAAATCAGGAAATCCATGTTCGGTGACGGGGTATTTTTCTCGGATATAAATGACTTGAGGACTAAGTATTCAAAACCACAGATTGAGGGGATGATAAACTGGTACGGCGGGAAAAGAGTTGGCGAGGGCGGACCTGTTTCGCTCGGTGACATTGTTCTGTTGAAACTTCCTGTCACTCCGGAAGAAGAGAGTATGCTCTGCTGGCGTCGGATTAGATTTGCTGGTGACAAGGCAGAAGAGGGGGACGGGGTTTGGAATGCTTTTGCCGATTTTAATTCCGAAGAGTTGAAAAAAATCCACAATTATCCGCTTGAATTTTTATATAAGGGTGAGGTGCCGTTGAATAAGGTTCAGAGGGCGGCGCAGATTAATATTAATGAAATAGCCGGCGATAATATGGTAAATGAGTTTTGGACGCGGACCGGAGTGTAGAGTTATTTGTAACTTCCGACTCTGCGCCCGTAGGCATCGTAATGTGTAATATTGCCGGAGGCGTCTTTTTTGAATGAGCCTGTTTTCCTGCCGTACTGATCGTAACTTGTTGTCAGACCGTTTGTACCTCGCCTGTAACTGCCGGTTTTTCTACCGTAGGCGTCGTATACGTTGTAGCCGGTGGAAGTTTCTTGATACGAGCCGGTTTTGCGCCCGTACTGGTCATAGGATGTGTAACCTGTGGAGGTTTCTCGGTATGAACCTGTTTTTCTTCCGTATTGGTCGTAGGAGTTGTAGCCGGTTGAGGTTTGACGGTAAGAACCTGTTTTGCTCCCGTAGCTGTCGTAGGAATTGAAGTCCGCGAAAACCGCCCCGCCTGCGAGGAATATTAATGATAAAGTAAATATGTACCTTGTTATCATACTTGTTATTATAGCATGAGATTATAAATCTATGATTTAATCTGGAATTCAGGTAATATATGTAAATACTCAGAATTAAGCTTAGTCAAATCAAGCCATTCACCGATTTTGTAATCCCATTCTTCAGGTTGAAAAATACTAAATCCGCCGCCAGATGTAAAAGTCATTTCTCCAACATAAATTGTATTGGCAATAAGGTAAAAATCTACTCTGACAAAAGGAAAATCTTTTGCTAATGTTTCTGCAATTTTTATCATTAGTTTATATTTTTCAGGTTTAATATTTAATGTTTGTACCGGAATAAAATTAATTTTGAATGGCATTAATTCAAAATTTTTGTTATAAATTGCTCGTTTAGGGTTTTGACTAAAATAACCTTTTTCAATAAGACAAAATTTCATTTCGCCATGAAAACAGAACATCTTATATTCAATGGCATCTCCTTCCCTAATTGGCATGTATTCTTCTATGATAATTCTTGGTTTAATATTTTTATATCCACGCGACAGACAGTAATAGTAAATTGAGTTCCACTCTTGTTGTAAATTGTTGAATTTATACTTTAGTTTGTCGACATCAATTTTGTTTTTATCTTTAACAATTTCAACTCCCTCTCCGCTGCCACTTGTGGTTATTTTTATAACAAATTTTTGCGGTAATTTATCAAAATTAATATCATTTACATCATCGTAAACTCCAAGTAGCGGTATTGTATACCCATCCCCCAATTTATTTTTTATATATTTTTTAAACTCATATTTATCAATACAGATATTTTCAATAGGATTATAATAATTAAGTTTGAGCCAGTTAAGTTTTTCATTAAGTGATTTTGGATTTTTGAAATTTGGGAAATAACCTGTTTGTTCATAAAATTTCTGTGATAAGTACCAAATCTTATCTTGTGTTGTAAATTTTTCTTCATTAGCCCAGAAAAATTCGCTGCTACGCGAAGTTATTTGTTTCTTTTCAAGTTCTTTTATCTTTTTATATGCAAGTTTTAGGCTTTTAATATGTAATTTTAAACCGCAAATTTTAATGATATAGTATAATCCTTGTTCCTCAATTGAAAATATTTGTTTTAACATTTTGTCTCCTTCTTATACTTCTCTTATTCCGAAAAATAGAATTTGCTGCCATTTATATAATGCATTTATGAAATTGCGTTCTTCCTTAATATACTCTTGTACATTATAAATATCTAAATTGTTTAAATCTAAATTATATTCTTTTTTCTTTTTTTTACTTATTAGTAATTCTTTTCTTATCGTAAAATTGTCAAATAAGTTTACATTGTTTTGTGTTACAAAAGAATAGTTATTTCCTTGAAATTTTGAACAACAAAAAGCAGGAATCCCTAAACAGGTACTCTCTAATATTACAAGCCCAACACCACCGACAAACAATATATCATCTTTATTTTTTGCAAGGTAGTCTAATGTGTTTATTTTGCCTATAAAAACTTTATCTTCCAATTTGAATTTTTCTTTAAGTTTTTTTATAAGATTTTTTTGCGGCTGTTCATCCCCTGCAATTTCAAATTCAATATCATGTTTTTTGCAATATTTGATAAAACATTTAATTGAATCCAATTTGTCCGTGTTTATTCTGGAGACTAACAGTGCCTTTTTCTGGTTTGTATAACTCCATTTTGTAACGGCAGGAATAGTTCTAAAGTCAATGGAGTTTTTGACTACAACTGCATTTTTGATTCTTTTGTAATAGTTGTGATACAAATTGTTGCTGATTATTACTGCGTAGTCTAGTCTATTAATATATGCTGTATTTTTTACTCCGCGGTTATGTATTACACATCCGATTTTAGCTTTTGATCTCAAGTCTTCAATATCTAATTTTTTGAGTATTTTTGAGTCCTTAAATTGAAATTCAACAAAATCAATATGATACCTGTCAATAATTTCTTCAAGACATTGCTGAAAATTCTTTGCATCAAAGTTCAAATAAAAATTGGTTTCTTCTAAAAGTTTTTCATTGTCATTAAATTCTGATAGTACATAAATATTCCATTCATCCTGCGACTTCATGCCCTGAATGTATTGTAATAACCTTGTTTCAATCCCGCCGGCTTTAACAAAATGCGTTGCAATAAATAAAATACTTTTTCCTGATGCAGGAATACTATAAGATAAATTTATTTGATTTTTCTTTTTATTATCTATTTCTGCATTTGAAAGCCATTCTTTTGATTTGTATGTAATTTTTAATCCTAAAATTTTTATTCTTTTTCGTTTGTAGTCGTATTTGTTCCCTGCCGGCAGTTCCAGTATGGGAATTCCAAGAAAAGAAACTTGTTGTGTTTTTATGCTTTCTTTTATTGTCAATATTGGTAGACCGCCAATAAATAACTTTCGTTTAGGCGCCCAGAAATCGCCGTCGCGTATATCTGCGTTCTTTTCTTTCAGAAAACTCAAAACATCAATCTTTGCTTTGTTCTTATCGGCAGCGATTTTTGCCAGATGTTTTTTATCTTTTGTTTTTACTGTTGAGTGCGGGTTTCTGTAATAGTAATACGTAATCTCCGGAACCGTAACCACGCCGTTTGCGTAGTATATCGCCTTTAGCGTAAATATTTTATCCTCGCAGTATACTCCTTCTTCCCATTCAATATTATTTTTTACAAGGGTTTCCCGCCTGTAAATCTTGTTTGTCGGGCAGGGATTTTTTACCTGACTGCAAATATCTATTTTCTCCTGCAGCCCCGTGACAAACTCTTCTTTTTCAATATTTAAGCGTTTCTTTGTTTTACCGTTGCCTATTCGCGTATAATTTGCAAGCGCAATATCAGAATTGTATTTCTTTGCGGCAAGGTAAAGTTTTTCGTAATAATCTAAATCCACCCAGTCATCCGCATCAACAAAACCGATATACTCGCCGCGGGAAATATTTGTACCGGCGTTTCTTGCGGCACCCTGAAGTTTGTTTTCCTGTGACAAAACGGTAATTCTCTTATCTGTCAGAGCAAGTTTGCGCGCTATCTCTTCCGTGCCGTCCGTAGAACCGTCGTTTACAACTATGATTTCAATGTCCTTCAAGGTCTGGTTAATCAGCGAAGTTATACATTTTTCAATATACTCTTCCGCATTGTATGCAGGAATTATAACAGAAACCTTTACCTGTTTATTTTCTGCAATTTCATTCTCACTCATAACAAATATTCCTTTTTAAACCCATGATTATTAAATTCTGTCTAGAATTCTTAACATTATTTCATTAGTTTTCAATGTTTCTATGTATTTTATACGTAGTTTACATCAAATTTTGGTAATATTCAATTACTTATCGTGATTTATTGCGTATTTTTTACAAAAATTACATTTATTTTACGCTTATTTTTTATCCGTCTATTATTTATCATTAGTACAGGAGTACTATGGATAATACTAAAAGGTTGCTTGGTAAAAGAATTAAGGAATTAAGAAAAGAGGCAGGGTTTACGCAGGAGAAACTCGCCGAATTAATCGGGCTTGAAACAACCAGCCTTAGCGGTATCGAAAGCGGCAGACATTTCCCCTCACTTCCCACCGTCGAAAAAATTGCCAAAAAACTCAATGTTGAATTAAAAACCCTGTTTGATTTTAATCACCTGATAACAGTCGACGAGATGAAAGAAAACATTATAAATAATATCAACCGCTTGAGCGATGATAAGGTAACATTTATCTACAGATTTTTTGACGGGTTTAAAAACTAAATATTTCAAGTGTTAACATATAATCCAAAGGAAGACAAACTGCCTTCCTTTGGATTAATTTCAATAATGTAACTTTGTTTATTCTGCAATAACTTCTTTAAGTGTTTTTAATGCCGCTATTGTATTTGGAAACCCAATGTACGGCAGACATTGAATCATTGCAGCGGTAATGGTTTCTTTAGAATTGCCGGCTTTTAAATTCCCTTTAATATGGCTTTTTAAGGTCGCAGTATTCCCTGTTGTTGCAAGTGCTGCGACAAACAATAATTCTCTTGTTTTAATATCAAGTCCTTCGCGGGTGTAGAAGTCGCCAAAACATACTTCGGTTAAGAACCTTGCAGCATCTGCGCCCATATCTTCAGGCAGTCCGCTCAATGCCTGTTTGATTTCATCGCCGTACAACGGTGTCTGGATTTCAAGCCCTTTTGCGTAGCGTTCTTCTTCCTTTATGGTAGCGGTTGACGGCAGCGGAGTTTTAATTCCTCTTTCTTTAAACACTTCATTTAATACACCGAGTGCATTCAGAGTTTTCGGGAAACCGATAAACGGTGCAAGCTGATAAATAACCTCTCTTAATTCTACCGGTGTTGCGCCCGCATTCAACGCCCCGTTAATATGTGCTTTTAACTGCGGAAGTGTTTGCTGTACGGCAAGAGAGGTTACTGTTATCATTTCTCTTGTTTTAATATCAAGTTCGCCTACTGTAAATACTTCGCCGAAAATATATTTCTGTAAAATT
The DNA here is from genome assembly GCA_944323635.1 of Candidatus Gastranaerophilales bacterium. Classification (GTDB taxonomy): domain Bacteria; phylum Cyanobacteriota; class Vampirovibrionia; order Gastranaerophilales; family Gastranaerophilaceae; genus CALUTH01. The sequence continues at coordinate 11,435 of CALUTH010000034.1, read as the reverse complement.
GCCATCATTTCAGGATCGTCGCCTGTCGGTGTCAGGGCTTCGCCGCCAAAAAGTGTTTTGTAGTTTTCTTTACAAATATCTGTTCTTGTCATTTTATTATCCTCTGTTTTGGCTAAAATCATGTTTTGCGCCAGTAATACTACTATAAGAAGCGCGAGTCCGCGTTTTATAAAATTCATCATTACTTTTTACCGCCTTCCTTTAAATAAGTGTTGAAAAAGTTTTCGATTTTATCAAACGGGATTTTTTCAAGATTGTCATACAAATCTACGTGGTTTGCGCCTTCTACTATTAAAAGCTCTTTGCTATCGCCTTTAAGTTTCTTAAACGCATCTTCCGAGAAATATCTGCTGTGCGCTTTTTCGCCGTGTATCACTAAAACAGCGTTTCTGATTTCATCACTGTAGGCTAAAACCGGCATATTGATTAAGGCTAAGGACGCGGTAGTATTCCAGTTGCCGTTAGAGTTGATTGAACGTTTATGGAACCCGCGCGGGGTTTTGTAATATCCGTAGTAATCTTTTACAAACTGCGGTTCATCACCTGTTAATTTGTCGGGCAGCCCGGGTGCTTTTGCGTAAGTACCGGTTTTAAAGTCTTCCGTTCTTTGTTTGTTTAGGTTTTCTTTTAATTCATACCGCGCATTCTCGTCTATTGAATCAAAATATCCGTTTGCCGTAACCCTTGTCATATCATACATTGTAACGGTTACGGTGCCTTTAATCCTTGTATCGATTGCGGCTGCATTCAAACCGAAACCGCCAAATCCGCAAATCCCGATAATCCCTATTTTATCAGGGTTAACATCCGGCTGAACGCTCAAAAAGTCGACTGCCGCGCTAAAATCCTCCGTATTAATTTCGGGTGATGATACGTTTCTCGGCTCTCCGCTGCTTTCGCCGGTATATGACGGGTCAAATGCCAGTGTTACAAATCCTCTTTCTGCCATTGTTTGAGCGTATAATCCCGATGCCTGCTCTTTTACTGCTCCAAAAGGCCCTGCAACTGCTATTGCTGCCATTTTTCCCGCCGGTTTATTTTTTGGTGTGTACAAATCCCCGACAAGAGTGATGCCGTATCTGTTTTTAAAGTTTACTTTTTTTATATCAACTTTATCGCTTTGTTTGAAAGTTTTGTCCCAATCATTACTTTTTGCCATACATGCACCTCCTATGATTAATAAAAATGTAACGGTTAAAATTAAAAACTTTTTAAACATTCTTCACCTCGCTGTCTACATATTTTATAATTTTGCACGGTGTTCCAACAGCAACCGCGTTTGCAGGAACATCGTTTACTACAATACTTCCGGCTCCGATTATTGCATTGTCGCCGATTGTTACTCCCGGAACAATTGTAACACTTGCGCCAATCCAAACGTTTTTCCCTATTTTTACGGGCTTAGGGATTAATGACTGACGTTTTTCAGGCTCCGGCATGTGGTTAAGCGTTGTAATAATAACGTTATGCCCGATAAGACACCCGTCGCCGATTGTAATTCCGCCCTGATCCTGAAATTTGCAGCCTGCATTTATAAAAACATTTTTTCCTAAAGTGATATTCTTCCCGCAGTCGGTATAGAACGGCGGAAACAGGCGGAAGTTTTTATCAACATTTTTACCTGTGAGTTTTGTGAAGATTTCTACGATTTCTTCCGGTGTGTGGTATTTATTGTTTAGTTCCGTGGTTATTTTAATAGCTTCCTGACTGAGTTCGTGAAAATAAAGACTCATCGGCGAGCCGGCTTCTACAATTTTGCCGGATGCCATATATTCTAAAAACTCGTTTATATCAACCTTATTATCCATTATGCCGAAAGCCTTTCTTCTCTTATCACAACTTCTCCGCGGCATTTCATTATTGCATCTTCCATTATAATTTCACCGACCGAGTCTGCTATTATTGTTCCGGATTTAGGATTTTTAACGGAAACAATGTGTCCCTTAATATCCGCCTCAACTTCAGAGTACTCAAAAGATAAATCCGTATCTTCCATAGTGCAGTTGATTAATTTTAAATTTTTACAGTAACACAGCGGCTGTGTGCCTATAATTTTGCAGTTGATAAAAGTTAGATTTTTGCTGAACCATCCGAGATACTCACCCTTTACAACGGAGTTTTCCACTACAATATTATTGCTGTGCCAGAATGCATCTTTTGTATCGAGGTTGGAATTTTTTATATGAAGGTTGTTCATGTACTGAAAAGAGTACTTGCCCGTCATTGTAAGATTATTTATTTCAACATCATTTGATTCAAATAAAAAGTACATTGAATCAATTGTTGAGTTTGTTATGTTTACACCGCGGCATCTCCAGCCAAACTCCGGTGATACAATGCTGCAGTTATTGACGACAATGTTTTTACATTCTCTTAAACATTTGATTCCGTTAATATTGCAGTCAGAGATTTCCCCGTCTTTGCAATACCAGAGCGGTGCTCGTGTTTTTTCATCCATTGAGGAGTTTTTAAGCAGGAATTTTTTTGCGTGCCAGAGGGGGTAACGCAGTGAAAAAGAAGAGTTTAATACATTGATATTTCTGCATTCTTTTAAAACGGACTCTCCGTCTGCAGGGCCTTCAAATTTGCAGTTAATGACATCTGTATTTTTGATATTATACAACGAGCGTTCTGCATCAAATGTTTGGTTAAAAATCTGTTTTTTCATAATTCTTATTCCTTTTTGGGGAGTACCCGCGGTAAGGTTTACCTTCCCGCGGGGTTATATTATTTTAAATATTTACCAAAGAAAGCACCTAATTTTTCTACAACTTTTGAAGTGTATTCAGGTTTGTCATACAAATCAATGTGGGTTGCACCTTCAATTATATGAAATTCTTTTGGTGCAAGCGCTTTGTCGTAAGCATTTCTGCTGAAGTATTGTGTATCAGCCTTTTCTCCGACAATGAAACATACCGCTCTTGGTGAAACTGCTTCAAGGTGCATAAATGCATCAAACGCGGCAAGTTTATCAAGGCTTGTAAAAAGAATTTTATTTACGGAAGTCGGGTACTGACAGCGCGGAGTTCTGTAGTATTCATAAGCCTCGCGCATAATAACGTTGTTGCCATAATACGGGTTTTGAAAATCTTCTTCCGTAGGAGGAACGTATCCGACGTATAATGGTTCTTCGCCTCTTGCTTCTTTTGTTCTTTGTTCCGCAACGGCTTTCAGTACTTTGTTTAAGTTGTCTTCATCGTACAATCCGGGATTGCCGTATCTTGCACTGTGTCCCGTGTTCCAGGTGCTTATGCCTGCGGCTGCTTTAATTCTGTATTCTGTCTGGATTGCGCTCATTGTGTAGCCTGCGCCCGCGCAAACACCCATTGCACCGATTTTTTCTTCATCAACATAAGACAGAGATACAAGGTAGTCAACGGCAGAGCGTATATCCTCCACGCGGCTTGTCGGGTCTTCTATATATCTCGGTTCCCCTTCGCTTTCTCCCTGATGACTTGCATCAAATGCTAAGGCAATGTACCCTTTTCTTGCCATATTCCACGCATAAAGTGATGAACACTGTTCTTTAACTCCGCCGCCCGGGTGAGTCATTACGATTGCCGGATATTTTTTATTTTCATTAAAATTGTCGGGGAAAAATATTAAACCCGCAATGTTTAGCACCTGTTTTTTAAATGTGACTTTTTTACCTTCTGTGTAGTGTGTGTTATAAAGAAATTTTACTGTTTCAGTCATTTTTTACTCTCCTTTTCTACTGACCGGTAATCTGGTTTATGTGAAAAATCAGATAATCAAGACAATCAATTTTTCTCTGTGAATTGTGCAGATTTTCGAGCAGACCGGATTTATGTTTATAGAGAAGCTGCAAAAGCTGCTTTGTATTACCTGAATTTTTCATATTAAAAAACTCTTCTATAAACTTGTCAGAACAATCTGCATCCCTAAGATTTTGTATTAAGTTTTCATTTATGCTTAAGTCCATACAAAACCCTTTCTACTTTTTTATTATTTACTATTTTTAAAAAATAGCAAATACTTATATTGTATCAGAGTAAATGCTTTAAAGGTATATTTAAAAAGAGCATTGTGTATTAAATATTTAAAATAATCTTATCACCGGTGCAGATTTCTTCTATTTTGTTATGCTGGGAAAGTGCGATTTTGGAATTTAAATCACAGCAATGGCACGGGGCAATATATTCCATTTTTTCTTTTGCAAAAAATTGAGAGATTTCTGAAAGTTTATTTTTCGGCGTATTTAATAGGTGCAATCCGCCGAGTACTCCGTAAATTTTTTCTATGCCTGTAACTTGTTTGGCGTAATTTATAATATTTATAATTCCGCAATGTGAACAACCGGTTATTATAAAGAGTTTATTTCTTACTATGCAGGTTAACGCAGAGTCATCAATATCTGAGGATTTATTGCATTCAATTTCGCCAAGAAATAGTATATTTTTTGATAAAAAGTATGGTTCTTTTGTTAAATTCAGCATAAATTTTTCCTGTAGGAATTCTTTTGTAACCGGGCAGCCGTAAGAAGTTCCGTCAGGTTCAAATTTCTTATCAAAAATATTCGGGTGGGCGGTCAGTTTAATATTGGTTTTTAGCGGGTTAAAGTACTGTAATCCGCCGGTATGATCATTGTGCCCGTGTGATAAGACTATGTCGGTTATATCGTTTAAATTAATATTTAGCGCGTTTGCGTTCTTTAAAAATACATCACTGTATCCTGTGTCAAAAAGAATTTTTTTATCATCAAATTCAATCAACAAAGAAAGAGCCGGCTCTGCAAGCAGGTAGTTGTCTATTCTTGCGTTGTTTTCGGTTAAGACAGTTATTTGCATATAGTAATTATATCAGGAACGGGTTTTAATAGATTGAATTATATGGCTGTTATTTTTAGTATAAAATACGGTTATGATAATAAATACGGGTTCAAGGACAGATACTGTCCAGTATTATACAGAATGGCTGTTAAAACGGTTTGAAGAGGGATTTGTTTATTCAAGAAACCCTATGTTCCCTGACAAGGTAACAAGATATGATTTAAATCCCGCGGTGGTGGATTGTGTTATTTTTTGCTCCAAAAATTACGAGCCGATTTTGCCGTATATAGAGAGAATTACGAATAAGTTTAATACGTATTTTCATTACACAATAACCGCCTATGACAAAGATATTGAACCAAATGTTCCGGATATTGATAAAAGTATTGAGACTTTAATTAAGTTGTCCGGTATTGTTGGCAGTCAAAGGATTGCGTGGCGGTATGACCCTATACTTTTAACGGATAAGTATACAAAAGCACGCCATTACCGGACTTTTAACTATATGGCGGAACGGATTTCCCCGTATATAGACAGGTGTATTTTTAGTTTTGTGGAAATGTATAAGAAACTGGAAAAGAATATGCCGGAGATTATACCGCTTACCCCGAAGGATAAAATAGAAATAGTGAAAAACATTGGTGCGATTTCTAAGAGACATAATATGCTTATACAAACCTGCGCTTCTGATGAGGATTATGCACAATTTGGTGTACTAAACTCGGGCTGCTTGACGGCAGAAATTTTAGAGCGGGCTAATGGGATTACTTTTAAACCGATGCGGCATTCCGGCAACCGTAAAAACTGCAAATGTATGGAAAGCCGTAATATAGGGGATTACGATACATGCCCTAACGGGTGTAAATATTGTTATGCCAACCAGAACCCGGATATAGCCAGAGCAAATTATGAAAAACACAACACTGATTCACAGTTTATACTTGGTGATTTGAAGGATACCGATGAAATACAAGCCGGAAGCCAGAAATCTTTTCTGTTAAACTTTGAACAGCAAAAGTTGTTTTGATATGCGGGTGAGTGTTAACAGTTTGTGATTTTGGGGATTATGAAAACAGACTAAAACCCAATAAAAAAGAGCCTTTTAAGGCTCTTTTTTATTTTTGGAGGCTAGGAGATTCGAACTCCTGACCCTCTTCGTGCAAAACAGATGCTCTACCAGCTCCCCCACTCCCCCCTAATGGTTGTGCTACATTGTACTAACAACAATAGCACTTTATATTTCAGCATTTCAGCAGGTCAATCACCTGCAAAATTATTATAATATGCTGATTTTTTTTTGTAAAGGGGGGGGCAGTCTTTTTACTTGAAAATAATTTTTGTTTCTCTTTCTATAGTATTATCTTACGGCAGAAACGGTAGAGCACAGGAAGCGGCAAAATATTATATAAACACTTTTTTCTGGATAAATTCCCCGCTGCGAATTTCCGCTATAGAGGCGAGATTCCCTTTGTAAGTTAAAACAACCGTTTCAGCCTCGTTCATTCCCTGATTTTTCAGTCTCATTCCGTTTTTAACCATTGCAAGTTCAGATTCGTTAATCTCAATTTGTTTGTAGTCTAATACATTAAGCGGGTTTATTAACGCCTGTTCTGTTGTCTCTTTTGTAAAACTATCAAGCGGATAAGCTTTATCAATCGTAAATTTCCCTGCCTTAACCCGTATAAGTTTATCAAGGAATGCAAAACAGCCGAGCGCTTCGCCTAAGTCATTTGCAATCGAACGAATATAGGTGCCTTTAGAACATTCTATATAAACTCTTGCCTGCTGTCTGTTATAATCAAAATCTTTGAGTTCAAGCTTATAAATTGTTACTTTTCTTGCGGTGACATCAACCTCTTCGCCTGCGCGTGCGTATTCATAAAGTTTTTTGCCTTTTAGTTTTATTGCAGAAAAAATCGGCGGTTTTTGTTCTATATCTCCGCGGAAACCCTCAAGTGCAGACAGCAGTTCTGTTTCAGTGATTAACTTATCAGAGGTTTTAGAGACTTCGCCCTCCCTGTCATAAGTCGTTGTAGCTTTTCCCAATTGAATGACGCCTTCATACGCCTTATCATCCGCCAGATATTCAATAAGCCGTGTTGCTTTACCTATACAAACAGGCAAAACGCCTTCCGCAAAAGGGTCTAATGTTCCTGTATGTCCTATTTGTTTAATACCGGTAATTTTTCGCAACCTTGCAACAACATCATGTGATGTTATTCCGGATGGTTTATAGACATTGAGAAACCCGAACACTAAATCTCACCTTTTGAGATTTTATCAATAAGTTCTGTTACTTTAGAACCTTTTTCTAAGCCGTCGCTGTATACAAATTTGATTTCCGGAGTTAAACGCAGTCTGATACGTTTTCCGACTTCGTAACGGACTTTTGAGGTGTTTTTCTCAATAATCTCTTTGTCTTTTTCAACCTGTTCGGGAGAGCCAAGTACACTGTAAATAACTTTGGCATAAGAGTTGTCATGCGAAACTTCTACGTCAACGATTGATACAACGCCTGACAATCCCCTGATTTCTTTTCTTAAGATTTCGGATATATCACGCATTAACTCTTTTCTTACACGTTCATTTCTTAGAGACATTGTCTGTTACTCCTCTAAACAGTAGTACTTATAAACTTGTTCTTTCGATTTCTTCGGTTGTTGAAACTTCGATAATATCACCGACTTCGATGTCATTCCATTTGCTGAATGAAATACCGCATTCAAAGCCTTGAGCGACTTCTTTAACATCATCTTTGAAACGTTTAAGCTGGTCAATTGCTCCCTTGAATATTTGTTGTCCGTTTCTTAAAAGTATTGCATTTTTAGCGCGGACAATTTTACCTTCTGTGACATAACATCCGGCAATTTTTGTAGTCTTACCGATTGTAAATACCTGACGAACTTCGGCTTTACCGAGAGCAACTTCTTTTACTTCCGGATCAAGAAGTGAAATCATTGTTTTTTCAATATCTTCAAGAATTTGATAAATAATGTCATACTTCTTGATTGTAACACCTTCACGCTCTGCAGCCGCAAGTGCGTTTGCATCTTCTTTTACCGTGAAACCTAAAATCAAAGCACCTGATGCGGAGGCTAACATTACGTCTGCTTCTGAAATATCACCTACACCAACGTGAATAATCTTTGTAATAATTTCTTTAGATTCCAATTGTGCAATAGCCTGTGAAACAGCTTCTGCTGCACCAAAGGTATTTGCTTTGATAATAAGGTTAAGCTGCGGTATATCGCCTTCTTTGCCCTGTACGGCTTCTTTCCTGATGTGTGCAGGAAGCATTGCATCTAATCGTTTGTTGCGTTCTTTTTCTTTACGCTTTTCAACGATTGCTTTCATTTCTTTTTCGTTTTGTACTACTTCAAAGTAGTCACCTGCCTGAGGCACTTCTGTCAAGCCTAAAACCTCGACCGGCGTTGAAGGTTCTGCTTTGGTAATTCTTTCGCCCGAGTCGGATAAGAGTGCTCTGACTCTGCCGCACGCAGTTCCTACAACAATACAGTTGCCGGTTCTTAAAGTTCCGTTTTGAACAAGGAGTGTTGCAACGGGACCTTTCCCCTTATCTAGGTCGGCTTCTATAACTACACCGCTTGCTTCGGCTTTTGGATTTGCTTTAAGGTCAAGTACATCGGCAAGAAGCAGGATGTATTCCAGCAATTCATCAATTCCCTGACCTTGCAGTGCGGAAACTTTAACAGCAATGGTTTCACCGCCCCATTCTTCAGGAACAAGTCCGTGTTCCGTTAATTGCTGCAGAACCTTGGACGGGTCGGCGCCGGGTTTGTCTATTTTGTTTACCGCAACAATAATCGGCACCTCTGCCGCTTTTGCGTGGTTAATTGCTTCAATTGTCTGCGGCATTATACCGTCGTCTGCAGCGACAACAAGAATTGCAATATCTGTTGCTTTAGCACCCCTTGCACGCATTTCTGTAAACGCTTCGTGTCCCGGTGTGTCTACGAACACGATTTTCTTTTCTTTTTTGTTGTCCAAATATACAGTATATGCACCTATTGACTGTGTAATACCACCGACTTCGGTTGCGACGATTTTGTGTTTTGATGCACGTATGCTGTCTAACAGGGTTGTTTTACCATGGTCAACGTGCCCCATAATACTTACAACGGGTGCGCGTTTCTTTAATAGTTTTTTGTCAACTTCGCTTAATGCCTTGCTTTTTTCTTCTTTTTCCATTTCTTCTTCAATATAGGCATCAAGGTCTTCATCAAGTACTTCAAGTCCGTACTCTTCGCAAACTTTTTTGATTACATCAACATCAATAAGTTGGTTAACTGTTGCCATAATTCCCTGAAACATAAGGAATTTGACGATTTCTGCAGGCGTCTTTTTGATTTTTTCTGCAAGTTCATTAATTGTCATTGCATGGTTTACAACCAGTTGTGTTACTTCTGCTTCTTCGTTTTCTTTATGAACTTTTTTCTTATGTTTGTGTGCTGCTGTTTTTTCTAAAGAAATACGTTCTTGCTCTTCCTGCTTTGAATTGTAATCCTTGTCTTTTTTCTTGTTGTCTTTTTTCTTTGAAAACCCTTTGTTATCGTATATTTCCTGAGGAATAATACGTCTTTCTACAAGCTTTTTTTCCTGATTGTTGTCTTTTTTGAACGGGCGTTTTTCGCCTTCTCCTGTACGTTTTTCGCCATCTGCAGGCTTACGCTCAACCTTTTCTATTAAAGGTTTTTGCGGGGCTCTGCGTACGATTTCGATTCGGCTTGTTTTTCTGTCGGGATATTCTATTTTAGTGTGTTCAACTTTTACGGTTTTCTTTTCCTGCTTTGTTTCTTCTTTTTCTGCTGAAGGTTCTTCCGGTTTTGTTTCTGCTTTTTTCTCAGGTGCCGGCGGGGTTTTCTTTTTTATAATTTCAATGAGCGGTTTGTTTGCGGTTTTCTTTGGTTTTTCCTGCTCTTGTTTTTCTTCCTGTTTATCCTGTGTTTCTGTCGTTTCTGCCGGTTTTGTCTTTTTAACTACAAAGGCTTTAGGTTTTTTTGCCGGTGCGCCGCTTGCTTGCCCGAGGTGTTCTTTTAAGCGCCTTATTTGCTGGGGAGTTACCACATTGGAATGCGACTTGACCGTGATAGATATTTCCGCAAATTTTTCTATCACTTCTTTACTTGTCATTCCAAGTTCTTTTGCTAATTCACTAACTCTGGTATTCTCCATTATTAAATAATCCTTTCAATTCCTGTGAAGTCTTCAAGGCTTTATTTAACTTATTTTTCTTAAAAGATTTCACTATACACATTTGATTATAACAAAGATATGCCGATCTGCCAAATACCTTAGAATCAGGCGAAATAATGACTTTGCCGGATTGGTATTCCTTTGTAAGCTTAATCATTTTATCTGCTTCTTCCAGTTTGCCACAACCAACACATTTTCGCAACATTTATACACCTTCTGCAAGTTTTTCAAGTTTCAGTTTCTGGTCGTATTCGATAAGCAGGCGGATTAATTCGTCTAAATCGCCTTCAATAACCGTCCAGACATTGAGATTCTGGTTAATCCTGTGGTCGGTGAGCCTTCCCTGCGGGAAGTTGTATGTTCTTATCCGTTCGCTTCTGTCGCCTGTACCGACTTGTGAACGTCTTAAGTCTGTTATTTCTTTGGTTTGTTTTTGTAATTCCAAATCATAAAGTTTTGCTTTAAGGATTTCTAAAGCGCGTTCTTTGTTCTGCAGCTGCGAACGTTCTTCTGTACAGAAAATCATTATTCCGGTAGGTTTGTGGAATACGCGGACTGCTGTTTCTACTTTGTTTACGTTTTGACCGCCGGCACCGCCTGAACGTGCGGTTGAAATTTCGCAGTCGTTAAGGTTTAAGTTGACCTCTACGTCCGTAACCTCGGGCATAACAGCAACCGTTGCGGTAGAAGTATGTACACGCCCCTGTGATTCGGTTTCCGGAACTCTTTGGACACGGTGAACGCCTGATTCGTATTTGAGTTTTGAATAAATGCTGTCACCTTTCATTGAAATAATAACTTCCGATACACCGCCTGCTTCGCACTCGTTTTTGGATAGAATTTGTGTCTGCCATCCTTGTTTGTCGGCGTATTTGAGATACATTCTCATCAGGTCGCCAGCAAAAATGTTTGCTTCATCGCCGCCTGCGCCGCCTCTGATTTCGAGCATAATGTCTTTGTCATCCATCGGGTCGCGCGGAAGAAGAAGAACTTTCATTTTTTCTTCGTACTCTTTGATTTTATTTTCGTTTTCTTCTATATCAGCCTTCATAAAAGCTTTCATTTCGGGATCGTTTTCTGCAAACATTAATTCTTTTGCTTCTTCGATTTCTTGTGTTGCTTTTTGCCACGCATAATAGAGCTCAACAGTTTCTTCCATTGATTTTCTTTGTTTTGACAAATCGCGGAATTTGTTATAATCAGCTATAACGTTTGGATCCATCAAGGTTTCACCAAGTTCTATGTACTTTTTTTCTATCTGTTTTATTTTATCTAACATGTCTTGCATAGTTTTATTCCTCACCAAGTAACTTTATTATATCAGAAACATAGAGGGGGTAAATACGGGAGAAAATAAGTGTGTGTAGGGGAAAATGTGCAGGGGTTTTTTTACCTCTCCTCTTTTTGAAGCGCGAATTTTTTCTTGTTGCT
>CALUTH010000033.1 GCA_944323635.1 Candidatus Gastranaerophilales bacterium | reverse complement strand
TCCCTTGTATCCATGTTTACGGCATTTTTTTCAAAAACTTTAATTTTTTTAAATAAATTGTTACATTTCGTTACATTTATGAATGAGAAAGCAAATACTGAATAAAGGGAAAAGCGTTACAGTAACTGGAGCATGCCACGTTTTTAAAAAGGAGCGGCATCCGTTTTTATTGGATTTTTAAACTTAGTAATACTTCCCTGAAACAATAGTTTTACTGTCCCTACCGGACCGTTTCTTTGTTTTGCAATAATAATTTCGGCTTCGCCTTTATTAGCGGCCTTCTGGACTTCTTCTTCATCTTCTGACTTGTTTTTGTAATACTCATCACGGTAAATAAACATAACAATATCAGCGTCTTGTTCAATCGCACCAGATTCTCTAAGGTCTGAGAGCATCGGACGTTTATCAGTTCTTGATTCTACTGCACGTGATAATTGGGATAGCGCAATAATAGGAACATTTAATTCACGGGCAAGGGTTTTCAGCCCTCTAGAAATTGTTGAGATTTGCTGCATCCGGTCTTCTTTGCCGGAGCCTTCCATCAATTGCAGATAATCGATAACGATTAATCCCAATTCTTTTTCCGACATTGCGAGCCGCCTGCACTTGGCACGCAGGTCAGTAAGGTTACATCCTGCCGTATCATCGATATAAATAGGCGCTTCCGCAAAAGAATTCATAGCAACAGCCAGTTTATCCCAGTCCTTAGGCTGCATATTTCCCGTCCTTAATCTCTGGGTATCAAGTTCCGCTTCAGAGCACAACATACGCTGCATTAACTGATCCTTTGACATTTCCAGAGAAAATATTGCAACCGACTTCTTTGCTCTTAGAGCTACGTTTTGTGCAATATTCAGGGCAAATGCGGTTTTCCCCATAGAAGGACGCGCTGCAAGAATAATTAAGTCCGATTTCTGTAACCCGCTTGTCATCGCATTAAGGTCATAAAATCCTGTGTCAACACCGATTAATTCATCTTTGTGCTTATATCGGTATTCTATTTTTTCATAGCTTTTAAGGACTAAATCTTTTACATGCGTTAAATCCGATGTAACTTTTTTTGATGCTAAATCGAAAATTAAACGCTCAGCATAATCAAGAGATTCTTCAATAGAAGTCAAATCATATCCGCTTGTTACAATTTCGGAACCGGCATTGATAAGCGCCCGTTTCATTGCTTTTTCCTGCACAAGCTTTGCATAATATTCAACATTGGAAGTTGTAATTGTTTTATAGCTTAAATCATTTATAAACGCTCTGCCGCCGACCAATTCTAATTTATTGTTAAAATTAAGCACATCAGAAACCGTCACGATATCAATGCGCTCGTTTGCATTGAATAATTGAACCATAGCCTCGTAAACGTACCGGTGAGCGGGTTTGTAAAAGGATTCAGGTTTAATGGCTTCAACAACCTTCGTAAGGCAAACGGGATTGACAAGAATAGCTCCCAGAATTGCCTCTTCCGCCTCAATATTTTGAGGCATCAATTGTGAAACTTCGTTGTTTTGTTTTTGTTTGACAGCCGGCATAGTTCTCCTCTACAAATTATAATAACGCGGACACAAACCTAAATAAATAAAATATCTAAAATAGTTACAAAGTTTAACTAAGTTTTATAAAGAAAAGCCCCGCATATTAAATGCAGGACTTTTCAAATCAGGTTATAGATTTATTAATAATCAACTTTCCAGTTGTTGTCGGCAATACGACCGGTACAATAGTAACTCGGCTCATCTGCACTACACTTAGCAGCCTCTCCTCCTTGTCCTAAAGTTTTACTGCCGACCGGTATCATTAGCCCATGAGTAGTTAGTACAAACTGAAACATATCAACCCCTTCTTTATTTGGATTTGCTTCAGCAGGACGACCGTTAACATCGACAGTAACAAAGAAGTACTCATCTGGGCTTCCTGCAGATTTAGGGATACTAATACCATCACTCTCACCTTTATCTGTAATTTTAATACAGGTTCCATCCTTTAAAGAATACCAGCTACTACCTATACTTGTCATTATAAGGACATCATCAAGATACCCGACTAAGCCTGATGCATTCAAATTTTTCAAAACAACATCAGGATTATCAAGGAGAACCCTGCCTACAGCTTCTTCTACAGAAGTTTGAATTTTAGCAAGAACAGGGCCTGTCCCCGCGTCCTGATGTAATCTCATCAATGATGGAAGCGTCAATGCCGCAACTATACCTATAATACCGATTGTAATAAGCACTTCTGCAAGTGTAAAAGCTTTCTTAAATATACTCATTGCTCTCATCCTCATAAAATTTTACAAAATCATTATATCAGTTTTTTTATCAAAAAATCAATATCATCAATAAAAGTTTTGCAGTATTAATTTTTGTAACAATTTTTCTGTAAACTGAAATTTCCCGTACATAGTAAACTTTATATATATGTAAGATATAACACCTATATGTAGTAGATTCACATATACCCGGGAGGATAAATGAGTGACGCTGGTAAAATTGAGAATTTAGAAGTAAAAGATATTTTTTTTCAAAACGGATTAAAATACACATCTTCTGTTTTTAACAACGGTAATTTAGTAAAATTATCAAGATATTTTTCAAACGGTAAAATATCACAGGTGCTTGAATATAAAGATGGTCTGCTTGATACAAAAAGAATTTACAACAGAGACGGCAATCTGCTGGAAATTGTTACTTATACTTACTACGATACAGGGGATCCGGCAAGTATCATAAAAGAAAGCACAAATAATCTGGCATCTGTGACGTTTATAAGAGATGATGACGGCAGGATTGTTAACATAAGAGTACGGCACAATAATATTATTACCAGAAAAGTTGATTATGAATACACAAAAAACGGTGTTATATGCACCGATATTAATCAAAATACGGCAGTAGAGTATACTATTCTTAAGCCCCCGCCTGCAGATGAAAGCTGGCTTGTTTCTACAAGGGCTAATTCAATAATAATGAGGAAGCTGCTTGTTGCGATGGCGGCAAGCGCTTAGCGAAGTATCATGCGGCTTATTCCTTCGAGATTTTGTACATATTGAAAGTCAAGTGCAAACATGATATAATGATATATATACTATGGATGTAAGCGCTATAAATTCAACTGACAACAACTATCTCATCTGGGGTTTACAAAATGATGCTTTAACCCCTGTTACTTCGACTGCGCGGATTTCGGAGATTGAAACAGAGGCTAACAGAGAAGGTGTCAGTACAGTAGATGTTAGTATTGACGATAACAATAACGGCTATATTACATCAGAAGAACTGGATTCTTATTTTGAATACGCGCAGAATTTCGTATCAAACACACGCGGCGAACAAAGTGCGCGTGCTGCAAATTATAACGAATTTACTTATTTTAATGCCGCAAAAACTTACGGCTCGGCTGATGCCGCTTATAATATGCCGCAGACCAGTACTTTTTCTATAAAAGTATAATCCTGTAGGGGAATTTATTTTATTAAAATAGGCGTTATAAATTTAACAGTTTTGTAGTATTCTTAAATACGTAAGGAGATTGTTAATGAAAAGAAACGCGCTTATTATTCTATTAATACTTATTGTCCCGCTGGTTGTATATTTTGCTTTATCAAGGAGCAGCGGCACAGCCTTAGTAGAAGCACAGGTTAATCAGCCGCAAATGATTAAGTTTGCATCAAGAATGTGCTACGACTGCCAGAGACTGGAAAAAGTGCTTCAGGCTGTATATCCGGAATTTAGAGACAAGGTAATTTTAACGGAAATAACTGTGCAGGATAACTCATCATCAGTGCAAAACATGATAAAAAAATATAATGTAAAACTTGTGCCCACCTCTATATTTATTAATAAAAACGGTGATATTAAGGCAAGAGTTGAAGGGTATATGGACGAAAACACTCTCAGAAACCACTTAGAAGAGATTTCATCAAATGGATAATTTAGTACAGGTTTTTCAAAATCAAGGCAATTTCAGTATATTGATGCTTTTAGCCTCGTTCCTTGGCGGGATTATTGCATCAGTATCACCGTGCTCGCTTGCCATGCTGCCGATTATTGTCGGATATGTCGGCGGGTACAGTAAAGAATCTCACCTTAAGACTGCCGTACAGGTTATATTTTTTATACTGGGCATGTCCGTTATATTTTCGATTATCGGTATAATCTGCGCACTTACGGGGAAAGTTCTCGGCTCTTTTACAGGCGGATATTTTACGGTATTTATCGCCTCCCTTTTGCTTATTATGGGGCTAAAACTCACGGACATACTTGATTTTGAGTTTCCTGTAATTATTAAACAACTGCCCGCAAACGACGGTCAAAAGACTTTTTTGTACCCGTTTATTCTGGGTATAGTTTTTGCTCTTGCAGGAACACCGTGTTCGACCCCGATACTGGCAAGTATTATGGCTTTCGCGTCTTATTCTGAGAACCTTTCACTGTCAGTACTAATGTTATTCCTGTTTTCATTCGGGCAGGGAATTATCCTGCTTGTTGCCGCTTTATTTACTTCCGGTATAAAAAGGATGAAACAGTTTGCGGGCGCATCCGACGCAATTCTTAAAATCTGCGGGTTACTGCTTATAATTGCCGCAATTTATTTGTTCTACAAGTCTTTTCATCCGTTCTTTTAACAGAACCATCTAAGCAGGCGAGGGGTGAAAGTCTTTGTTTTAGCCCTCTCCTCCGGGGATGGCAGAATTTCTTAGCGAACGACAGTAAGCATAGAAATTCTGGTAGGGGTTAGTTTTCCTACCACACTCTCTCGCTGTGCGAAAGAATAATTGTACTCGTCGGGCTAAAACCCAACCTATTAATTAACCGGGATAAATAAGCCTCTCACCTCATTTACCCCTACCCTGCCCCTGCCGTTACTCCCGGACTTTGTTTTCGTTACCAGCAATAAGTCTTTGAATATTAGAACGGTGTAAATAAATAATATAAACGGCACCGAGTGCGCAATAAACAATATACGGGAGAGGCGCTTTAAAAGCCCACATAAGAACGGGAGAAAGCGCTACCGCAATAATAGAGCCCACGGAGACATACTTTGTAGTATAAGTAATAACACTCCAAATAACTGCAACGCAGAGCCCTACAATCCAATTTAACGCTAATATAGTACCGACACCGGAAGCTACAGACTTTCCGCCCTTAAACCCGAGGAATATTGATTTGCTGTGTCCGATTAAAACCGCAACTGCGGCTAAAACAGCACTAAGTCCGGGGTAAACTGTATTGTGTGCGAACGACTGTGCAAGGATTACCGGTAAAGCACCCTTAAAAGCATCAAGCAGCATAACCGTGAAAAACCACTTTTTCCCCAGTACGCGCTTAACATTTGTGGCACCTGTAGAGCCTGAACCGACTTCTCTTATATCCTGACCTGTTTTTACTTTAACAATAATATACCCTGTAGGTATAGATCCAATAATATAAGATAAAACAACAACTCCTAATACAACTAATATCCCCACTCTTAATTCCTCCTGATAATTATAAAAGCGGGGAGAGGAATATCCGGTCCCCGCTAAAATATTAAACTCTTGATTTAATAACCTTTGATACACGCTTAAAGACTTTATCCTTGCCCAAGATTGCAAGAATTGCAGTCATATCAGCGCCCTTTGTTCTTCCAGTTACTGCAGCTCTTATAGCCCACATTGTTTGTTTAGGCTTAATACCTTTTTCTTTAAATTCACCGCGGAACGCTTCAAGTTTCTCGTGTAAGGTTTCTTCATCAAAATTCCAATCTTTTGCCTGTTTTAAAAACTCAGCAAGAACCTGCTGTGCAGTTTCAGTATCAAGAACTTCCGTTTGTACTTCCGGTTCAATCTCTACATCTTCACCAAAGAAGTATGAAACGGCATCAGTAATATCAGAAAGCAAAATCAACGGTTCACGGGTAATTTCAATCATTCTGTTAAACTGTTCATCTGTTAATTGTGAAAGATCATATTTCTTTAAGTACGGCATAAGTCTCTTCTTCAACTCATCCATAGGCAGCATTTTGATGTAATGGCTGTTCATCCATCTTAATTTATCGTACTCAAAAATAGAGTTGGAAGAAGATATTTCATTAATTCTAAAATCCGCCGCAATTTCATCAACGGGTTTAATTTCCACACCGTCGGACGGAGACCATCCAAGAAGTGCCACAAAGTTTATAAGCGCTTCCGTTAAATATCCGTTTTCAACAAACTCGGATACTGCAGTTGCCCCGTGACGTTTTGAAAGTTTACTTCTATCCGGTGCAAGTATCATACCCAAGTGTCCGAATTTAGGAACTTCCGTCCCAAGCGCCTCATAAATAAGAATTTGTTTGAAGGTGTTTGATATATGGTCTTCACCTCTGATAATATGGGAGATTTTCATCAGCATATCATCGATAACAACCGCAAAGTTGTATGTCGGAGTACCGTTTGACTTCATAATTACAAAGTCGCCTATTAAATCTGTATCAACCTTTAATTCACCCTTAACCATATCATCAAACGTTAATTCAGATGTTGGATGAAAAGCGTGCTGCGCTTTGCTTATATTAAATCTTATAGCAGGTTTTCTTCCCTCAGCCCTTAGTTTCGCTTTTTCTTCATCTGTTAAATGTTCACATTTTTTAGAATAAACATAAGGCTTTTTATTTGCCGTTGCAAGCTCTTTTTCGGCTTCCAACTCCTCGGGAGTACAGAAACATTCGTACGCAAAACCCGCATCAATTAATTTTTGGGCATAAACAGGGTATATATCAAATCTTTCGGATTGAGTATACGGACCGTAATCACCGCCAACATCCGGACCTTCATCCCAATTAAGTCCAAGCGCTTTAAGACTGTCAAAAATATTATCAATATATTCCTGACTTGTACGCTCAGCGTCAGTATCTTCTATTCTTAAAATAAATTTCCCGTTATTTTTCTTTGCAAATAAGTAATTAAATAAAGCAGTTCTTGCTGTTCCAATGTGCAAATTCCCGCTTGGAGACGGGGCAATTCTTACTCTGACATCTGTCATGATATTTTCCTCTTATTTTTCCTATAATGTACGAAACAATTATTGCACAAAAACACAATATTTGCGCAAGTTTTTTTAGGATAAACATAGAATTAAATATTTTTGGGGACATAGCAAATTCCCAATTTTAGCCAATATCCCAAAACGAGACATAATAAGTCATAAGCACGGCAAATGCCGCACATAAAATAAAAATAAACGAGTAAATTATCCAATTTTTTGTATTCATACACCAGCGCATCCCGGGAGTATGCACCCGCTCCGGATATGTTCCGAGAAAATAAACCACATATAAAATATCAAAGAAAAACCAGCCGATTTCATTATGCACAATTGAAGAATCATATTTAATAAGAGAGTATTTTTCAATTATTCTCAAAATTCTGTAACTTACCGACAGCAGCAACACCTTTGTTATAATTAATGCTATGGGGAAACTGACAAAAAGGGCGATAAAAATACAAAGTGGAATTCCTATCGCAACAAGTCTCTGTAGCTTCTTTCTGTCGCGAGAATTAGAAATATTAATAATCGGGCTATAATTCACAAAAAGCCACACAAAAGTATATAACCCGAATGTCAGGCAGCTAAAAACAATAAACTGACCCAGGGAAATAAGTTTTATACCCTTA
Organism: Candidatus Gastranaerophilales bacterium; assembly: GCA_944323635.1. GTDB lineage: Bacteria > Cyanobacteriota > Vampirovibrionia > Gastranaerophilales > Gastranaerophilaceae > CALUTH01. The sequence continues at coordinate 12,909 of CALUTH010000033.1, read as the reverse complement.
ATTTCCGGTTCTTTAAAAAACTCTTTACAGTATTCACACTGCTCAACATCGTTGTATATCTCATTCCCGCAATAGGGGCATTTCACTTTTTCGCTCATATACTGATTTTAATTACTCCCTTCAAATTTGTCAAACTGTGAATTTATATAACAAATCTATAGTACAAAAATAAAATTTCTTAACAAAAATTAATATTTCTCCTCAAAAAAGGCAATTATTTTTAAAGTATATACTTTATATATATACAGGAAATACAAAACAGTGAGGATAAAAATATGGCAATTGGCGCAAGAGATTTTATTGACAGACTATTAGTTGAAAAGTATGCACAAGAACAGGTAGACAATCACACAGATGAAGGACTTAAATCACGTGTTGAAGCGGATGATATCATGACGGCACTTAATCAGTATTCCAATAATTACAGAAGCTATCTCGATGTTGTATCAAAACTAAATGTTACATGCTACTCGGTAAATGCTAAAAACGCAAAATACACTCAATATGAAACAATACCTGCGTAAGCTACTGCTCTGCAAGCCAGAGTTTAAACTCTTCAAAATTAGTAATTTCTTTTTCTGTAACAACCCTTGCGCCGCTCGGAACAATCAGTTTTATTTTTCCAGTCTCAGCTTTTTTATCCAGAAGCATTAAATCAACTATCTTATCTGTTTTGATATTTTCATTAAGCGGTTTAAAACCGTAAAGAGCTATAAGTTCCATTGCCGCTTTGTAATATACCGTATCAATATAGCAGTTTTTAAGCGCCCATTTGAATATCAAAGTCATACCCCAGATGACAGCCTCTCCATGGGTGTATTTTTTGTATTTAGTATGAGTTTCAAGGGCATGTCCCAATGTATGACCGAGGTTTAAAACTTTCCTCAGCCCTGCCTCTTTTTCGTCCGCGCGCACTACATTGATTTTGTATGTAAGGCAAATCGCAATAAGTTTTTCGAGGAAATATAAGTCTCTGCTTAATATCCTTGACGAATTAATAGACAGAAACTCAAAGAGCGATTTAGGGTCGTCATTGCAGCAATTACCTTCAATAAAAGCGTACTTAAGTACTTCACCCAGTCCTGACATATACTGGCGTTCATCAAGTGTCTTTAAAAAATTAAGGTTTATAAACACGCATTCAGGCTGATAAAAGCATCCAAGAATATTTTTGGCAGAATTCATATCAATCGCAGTCTTTCCGCCAACAGAAGAATCTACCATTGAAAGTAATGTTGTCGGAACCTGTATAAAATTTATACCGCGCATATAAGTAGCCGCAGCAAAGCCTGTTATATCGCCTGCGACGCCGCCGCCAATTGCGATAATAACATCTTTTCGGGTCATTTTATTCTTTATAAGCAGGTTTATAATTTTTAAATAATTTTTTAAATTCTTCTGCTCTTCGCCGTCTTTTAAAACAAAAATCTCATTTTTCGGAAACGGCAAGTTTTTTGAATAAAGGTCATACACTTTTTCACTAAAAACAATAAGTCTTTTTCTGTTTTTAGTTCTGATAAGCAAATCTTTATATAAACTTTCAACCGGTTCATTATTTATATAAATATCATAATATTTATCATTTTCCGGTATATTAATTGCCAGTGTTCTCTCCATTTACAATCCTTATTATCTCATCTACAACATTATATGTATCGAGATTAGACGTGTCAATTATACAATCGGCAAGCCTGTAATTGCTCTCCCGTTTATCCAAAAGTTTTTTTATCTCCTCATGGGGATTATCTACCTGCAGGAGCGGTCTGTACGTATCGTCCTTTAGCCGACCGTACAAAATATCTGGTTCGGTATAAAGATAAATAACTTTACCGAGAGTTTTAAGCATTGCGCGGTTTTCCTCATTTTCAAAAGTTCCGCCGCCCGTTGCTATAACTTTATTTTCAACTTCTGAGAAAGTATTTATAACCCTTGTTTCAAGACTGCGAAAATATTCTTCACCTTTTAATGTAAAAATATCTCTTACACTTATCCCTTCAAATTCTTCAATAAGCGAATCCATATCAATGTATTTGTAATCAAGTCTTTTGGCAAGAATTTTACCTGCCGTAGTTTTGCCGCTTCCCGGCATGCCAATTAGAATGTAGTTATTTCCCATAATGTCTCTTTATTTCCCCTATACTATCACCGCCATATTTTTGTAAAAACTCGTCCGCCAGAATTATCGCCGTTCTTGCTTCCGCAACAATCGCACAGGCGGGAACCGCACACGTATCAGAACGTTCAAAATGCGCCTCTGTCTGCACTTTTTTGTGCAAATCTACAGTTGGCAGCGGTTTTCTTAACGTCGGAATGGGTTTCATCGTTCCTTTTAGAATTAACGGTTCACCGTTAGTCATTCCGCCCTCAACCCCGCCTGCGTTGTTAGTATCACGATAAATAACCCCGTTTTTAATTTTTATACCGTCATGCACCTTGCTGCCCGGAGTTTTTGCGGCATCAACACCGATACCAACCTCAACAGCCTTTACGGCAGGAATACTCATCAATGCCTGTGCAAGAATACCGTCAATCTTTCTGTCCCACTGAACAAATGACCCGAGCCCGACAGGCAGATTTGAATAAATCACTTCAAATTTGCCGCCAAGTGTGTCTCCTTCCTCTTTTGCTCTGTCTATCTTTTCCTTCATCTTTTCTGTTGTAAATTCATCACAGCAGCGCAGCGGGGATTTTTCAGCCTTCTCTTTTATTAAAGTAAAAGTATCCGGTCTGACATCAAGTTCTGCAGAGCCGATTTGTGTTACATGCGAAAACCCGACAATACCGAACTCTCTTAAAAAAAGTTTTGCAACCGCGCCGACAGCAACCTCTATTGCAGTTTTTCTTGCGCTTGAACGTTCAAGAACATCTCGCAGGTCTTCAAGATTATATTTAACTGAACCGGCATAATCAGCATGTCCGGGACGCGCAGTAGTAAATGACTTTTCTGCGACAGCGCGTAATATTTCTTTATCGGAAAAATTTAATTCCTCTACACTCATTGGAATACGCCAGTTCTCAAAGTCCAGATTTTTTATTTCCAAACAAACAGGTGCTCCGGTAGTTTTGCCAAATCTCACTCCAGATTTAATTTCTACGGTATCGGTTTCAATTTTCATCCGCCCGCCTCTGCCATAACCGGACTGACGCTTGCGAAGTTCGGTATTAATAAAATCAATATCTATCCTTAACCCGCTCGGCAAGCCGTCAATTATTGCATTTAAACATTTGCCATGGCTTTCGCCGGATGTCAGAAATCTTATATTCTTAGTCATACCTTCCCTTATTTATTAAATTATAACAGTCAAACAGCAGCAGCTTTTACAATTTACCTATTAGGCTTTATTTGCCAGTATCATTTTGCATTCAAAAACAACTGAACTTTTGTCTGCATCATTTCTTCAATTATAAGCCATTTACCATTTGGTTGTTTTTGCACAATCATATATGTCTTTAACTTGTAAGTTTCCCCTGTCGGCTGTCTTAAGGCAGAAACTTTATATGTAAAATCATCTATCTTAGAAGCTTTTACATCAGAGTAATAATTTTTATATTTACGAACCTTTGCTACTGCCTGTCCTTTCTTCATTTCAGAAATATAACGTGCAGTAGTTGTTTCTCTATCAACAAGAGTACCGTCAGGTTTAATAACCTGTCTTATAATTTTGGCTGTAGGTGAATAAAATTCAGGAATAGTAGTACTATAATTATTGGCAGCATTTACATACGAATTAAAAAAGTTTATCGCATCATCTTTATTATCCGCATAAACTGCAGTAACAAAGGTAAAAAAAACGGTAAATACTACTAATATTTTTCTCATTATTCCTCCTTTTTATTCCGGTAAAGTACCCTTTACTTCTGCAATTTCATCACAACCTAAATCAAATGCAGTGTGCAAAGCTTTTACTGCCTCTTTTGCATATTTTTCGTCGACAAGACAGCTTATTTTAATTTCACTTGTAGATATCATCTTAATATTTATATCATTAGCAGCAAGTGTTTTAAACATCATTGCAGCTATCCCCGGATGGTCAATCATACCGGCACCTACAATTGAAATTTTGGCAATATTTTCATCTATCAGAATTTTATTACATCCTAGTTCTTCTTTTATTTCTTCAATGATAGATTGAACTTTACTTAAGTCCTTCTTATCAATTGTAAATGCTATATCATTAGTGTTTGTATGTTTTCGTGCATAAGACTGAATAATCATATCAACGGAAATATCATCTTTGGCAAGTCTGTCAAATAATTTACCCGCATTACCGGGGACATCAGGAACATCGCAAACTACAATTCTTAACTGTGACAAATCAGCGGCAACACCTGTAACTGTTCTTCTAACTTCCATATCTTCTACTCCTAGTATTAATGTTCCTAAATTTTCTGTTTTAAAGCTGCTCCTTACTCTAAGCGGTATATTGTACTGTTTTGCAGTTTCGACAGAACGCGGGTGCATAACGTTTGCCCCGACTCTTGCAAGTTCAAGCATTTCATCATAACTGATTTCTTCAAGCCGTGTAGCATTAGGCACAATCCGCGGATCGGTTGTATAAACACCTTCTACATCGGTATAAATATCGCAGCGTTCAGCTTTTAAAGCCGCCGCTACAGCAACAGCAGATGTATCAGAACCGCCTCTGCCCAGAGTTGTAATTTCATTGCCGTCGGCTATTCCCTGAAATCCCGTAATAATTACAATTTCATCATTATTAACATGCTTTAAAATATTATCAGTTTTTATATCAATAATTCTTGCACAGTTATACGCCTTTTCAGTTATAATTTGTGCCTGCATAGCGTTCATACTGACAGCTTTATGCCCTTCTGCCTGCAGTGCCATTGCAAGCAAGGAGGCTGAAACGCATTCTCCGGTTGATAAAAGCATATCAAGTTCTCTAGGGGACGGGGATTTATTTATTTCATCAGCCAGCTTTAAAAGTTGGTCAGTTGTATGTCCCATTGCTGAAACAATTACAACAACAGCATTTCCTTTATTTTTTTCTTTTAATATAACCTGTGCGACATTTTTAATTTTTTCAGAATTGGCAACGGACGTTCCGCCAAATTTTTGTACTATTATGTTTTTCACTTTCCTATTCCTAACTGCTCTATAAATTATACAGTTAACTACTTATAATGACAAGTTTATCTTTGACAAATTACTCTTGCAACATGAACACCTGAAGCAGAAGCCTGTATTAAACCTCTGGTAACACCCGCACCGTCACCAATAGTAAAGAGTTTCTGCACTCCTTCTGTTTCCAGTTCATTTGTAAGTTTTACTCTTGCAGAATAGAATTTAACCTCTATACCGTATAGCAAAGTATATCTTGACGCCGTACCCGGTGCTATTTTATCAAGGGCGTATAACATCTCTATAATACTTTGCATTTGTCTGTACGGAATTACAAGGCTCAAATCACCCGGAGTGGCACTGGTGAGTGTCGGTGTCAATATACTGTTTTTTATTCTATCAGGGGTAGAGCGGCGTCCGTCTAGCAGGTCTCCGAACCGTTGGACAAGAATGCCGCCGCCGAGCATATTGGCAAGACTTGCAATATGCTGTCCGTACGTAATAGGTTCTTTAAACGGTTCCGTAAATCTTTCGCTTACAAGTAATGCAAAATTTGTATTTTTTGTTTTTATATTTGCATAACTGTGTCCGTTAACCGTTGAAATACCGTTATAATTTTCCTGTACAACCTCGCCGTATGGATTCATACAGAAGGTACGGACTTCATCACCAAATGTTGGAGAATGATATATAAGTTTCGATTCATACAGTTTTTCTGTAATAGGTTCAAATACCGGAGCCGGCAATTCTACACGAACACCTATATCAACAGCATTGTTAACCATACCAATCTTATTTTTGGCGAATTCTTGAGTTAACCAGTCCGCGCCCTCACGACCAGGGGCTATAACAGTATATTCCGCCTTTATAACTTCGCCATTATCAAGGATGATTCCTTTAACCTGTTCACACTCAACAATTAAATTTTTAGCCGATGTATTATTCAAAATTGTTATTCTGTCATCCAGGTAATTTTGCATATTCTTCAAAACATCAAGGCTTCTCTCTGTTCCAAGATGTCGTACCGGAGAATATACAAGTTTTAGTTCTGCTAAAGTTGCTTTTCGCTCTATTTCTTCGAAAATTTTTCTGTCAGTACCAAATACTTCATCTGTCGCACCATATTCCAAATAAAGTTTATCGGCATAATCTATAAGATTTTCAACTTCTTTTCGTGACATATAATCTACCAGATTACCGCCGACATCTGGAGTAAGCGTCAATTTCCCGTCTGAAAATGCACCTGCGCCGCCCCAGCCGCAGAGTAAGCCACAGCGTTTACATGACACACATTTTTCTGAGCCCTCACGCAGCGGACATTTACGGTGTTCTATCTTGGGACCTTTTTCTATTAAAATAACCTTCCAATCCGGTTTTAATTTAACAATTTCTAAAGCCGTAAATATTCCGGCAGGACCTGCCCCAACTATTGCAACATTGTACATGATTAATTCTCCAAAGTCGTATTACTTATTTACGATACTACAAAGACATCTTTGTTTAAAGGAATAAATTATTTCTGATTAATTTTTGTAAATTTTTGCTTGTATATCCTCCAACAGTTTTCTGTTAATGGAAATCAAATCAGCAAATATAGCAATAACCTGAATAAGGAAACCTATAATAACAAGAATTGCCGCCAAGAGCAGCGATTGAATATGACCGGCACCGTCTTTATTAATAAAAAAGTACATATACCTGATTAAAAGAATTGCGCCCAGAGACATAAACGTTAGTGCAAAGAGCGTAAAAAACCTGAACGGACGGTAAATAGCAAACATTCTTAAAATTGTGCATGCAGAACGAAGTACGTATTGAAACATGTTTTTAAAAAGTCTCGACTTTCTTATTTGCCTATTTACCCTAACAGGTACAGAAACTATCCGGAACCCTTTTGCGCTGGATTGAATAATAGTTTCCATCGTATAAGAAAAATTATCAAAAATATTGATTCTTGAAGCGCAAGCAGCGGAAAAAGCCCTAAAGCCGCTCGGGGCATCAACGACATCCGCCCCTGAAATAAGTTTTACTACATTAGAACCAAAAATTTGCAGTATCTTTTTGAGCAATGAAAACTCTTTATGATTTTTAATATCTCTTGCCCCGATAACCATGTCTGCATTATTTTCAATAATGGGTTTTACCAGTGTTTCTATATCACCGCCATAATACTGATTATCACCGTCCGTATTCACAATAATATCGGCGCCGGCGTCAAGTGCTGTTTTAAGCCCCGTTTTAAATCCTGCGGCAAGCCCCATATTTTTCTTATGTCTTACAACTTTTGCCCCGAGAGCTTCAGCAAGTTCAGCAGTCCTGTCTGTAGAACCGTCATCTATAACAAGAATTTCTATTTCATCAATTCCAGAAATTCTTTTGGGAATATCATTAATAACAGATTCTATAGTTTGTTCTTCATTATAACAAGGTATCTGAATAATAAGCTTCACTGGTATATTTCTCTCTTTATACTATAATTATACTATAAAGGAGAGAGATGTATTTATTTTTTGTCATATTATTAGGGGTAATACTAAGACTAGCATACATACTAAAACCCGAAGGGCTGTGGAATGATGAGTATGTTTCATGGATGATTTCCGCAACACCTTTTAATGACGGATTTATAACAGCAGTCTTAAAGCAGTGTCACATGCCGCTTTATTATCTTTATCTGAAAATTTTTACAATTATCGGTAATAACAACGATTTGATACTGAGACTCTCATCAGTTCTGCCATCTGTTGCAGCTATCTGGATTATGTACCTTGCAGGAAAAACAAAAAACAGCTTTACTGCAAGAACACTCGCCATTATGACAGCAATTTCTACGTTTCTAATATATTATGCACAGGAAGTACGATTCTATTCTCTGCTTTTTCTCTTTTCGGCACTGATGCTTTTATTCCTGTTAAAAATAAGAATTAACCCGTGCAAAAAGTATTTGGCAGGCTTTATTATATCATCATTACTCGTTCTTTTTACACATACAATCGGGTTTGTTTTCGTTTTATTTTCCGTTATATACTTGATACTCATTATAAAGCCCAAGCGGATATATTATTACATTTTTGCGGGAGTTTTTATATTAGCAGCCCCAATGATTATTTATATATTTCTGCATACCGGACATTCGCAATGGTGGGGAGCGTTTTCATATAGAAATATTGTTTTCATGCTTACAGACTTTTTCTCTCCTATACTTACAAATAACGTTAATATTCCTTCTGTTATTTTTTACAAAAAAGGTGTTTTATTTGCTCTCACATTGGTACTGCCGGCGCTGATTGCCGCATACTTTATAATTTATGCTCTTATAAAAGATAAAACGACCCGCGGATTATTTTATATAACACTTTTTACAACCATTACACTTTCTGCAGCCGCAATGACAGGAAAATTCGTTTTTATAACAAAATACAATATAGAAATATTACCGGTATTAATGTACCTTTTTGCCGCGGGATTGTCTATGACAAAACCGATTACAAGATATATCTTTCTCTTGTTGTATCTTGGATTTCAGGTATTTTACATTTTTACACCCGCTTATCCGCCCAAACTTCCGAGAACCGAAGGCAACAGAATTGCGGCAATGCTCATTGCCCGCTCCGGTATAAGACCCGAAGATAAGTTAATAATTACTTATTACAACCCGGAAAGGTTTACAAAGTACGTTAATCTTAACGGATTAAACATTACAAGTATTGATAAAACAGAGGTAAGCCATTATATATCGAATGACAGACAAATTAACCCTGCCGACTATTTAACAGACAGTAGCTTTACGGAAGCAAATTTAAATAAACTCATTAATCCCAAACAAAAAACTTACATTCTTTTCCTTGATTCCGTATCGTTTTTCCCGGATAAAGATTTGAAAAAAATAGCCGAAAAAGAAGAATATATTGATAAAGTTAATCCCATATACCTTGAAATGTCAGTATTAAAAAATGAAATATTAAGATATGGAAAAAAACACAATCTTGATGTAAAATCAACTAAGATGGGGAGTTGGTCATTAATAAAACTAGGAGGGCAAATTGAATAGTATTTTTACCGGATCATATATAACAACAGTTGTATGTCTCATCGGAGCATTTTTCTGGGGAGAACATGTAAAACCAGGAACAGGTCTTGCATGTGTTTTTATAGCTGCTGTACTCGGGATCCTGGAAATAAGTCTGTCCTTTGATAATGCCGTAGTAAACGCCGCAAAGCTAGAACATATGACACCAAAATGGCAGCACCGTTTTATCACCTGGGGTATTGCAATTGCCGTATTCGGCATGAGATTTTTATTTCCTCTGGTAATTGTAGCGATTTTTTCCGGTATACACATAAGCAAGGTCTTTCCTATGGCATTACACGAGCCTCTAAAATATGCTGAGTACCTTCATCAATCACACGCTGCAGTAGTATCATTTGGCGGAGCTTTTCTAATGATGTTGTTTCTTAACTTTTTTATGAGTAAACGCAACCATTTGTGGCTTAAATGGATTGAATTGCCATTGTCCAAACTTGCAGGAATAAAGTACCTCGATTATTTAATTGTCATACTTATTGTATGTTTTACGCTTTCAAAACAACCAATGTATCATGAAAATGATATAATAATATCTGCTATAATAGGCGCCGCTATTTTCTCAGCAATAAATAAACTTGCGCATTTTATAGAACAAAAAGAACATAAGCACGAAGCTGATGCACTTGCACATGCAGCAAAAGGCGGTTTTGTAAGTTTTATATACTTAGAACTCATTGATGCTTCTTTTTCTCTTGACGGTGTGCTTGGAGCTTTTGCCTTAAGCCACGATATAATTATAATAACTCTGGGTTTATGTATTGGTGCTATCTTTGTAAGGTCTTTAACTGTTATGCTTGTAGAAAAGAAAACTCTTAAAAGCTTTGTTTACCTAGAGAGCGGGGCACACTGGGCAATTGGTATCCTAGCTATAATTATGTTTATTTCTACCTACAAAGAGATTCCTGAAGTTGTTACCGCTGTATCAGGGCTGTTAATTATACTTGCTTCTCTATATTCATCAGTAAAATATAATAAACAGGAAAAGCTGACAAATGGTAATAAGTAAAATTCTTAATTACCAAAAACATATAAAAACAATTTTTCGCCCGCTTATTGATTTAAAAATTAACAATTTAAAAAGCGGGGTAAATAATGGCGCCACTAACAACATTGTTATATCTCTGACAACTTACGGCAGGCGTTTGAAGGATGTAAAATACACCCTGTTTTCATTATTTAATCAGACACTTAAGCCGGATAGGATTGTTCTGTGGCTTGATAATGAATTAAACAGTGACAAAACGCAGAAGCTGCTGCATACATTCATACAAAACGGTCTTGAGATTAAATTTACAAAAGATATTGGACCTTACACTAAACTAATTCCATCATTAAGGGCTTTCCCTGCTGCAATAATCGTAACAGCCGATGATGATATTTATTACCCCAAAAATTGGCTGGAAAAGCTCTATAATTCTTATCTGGAAGATAAATCTGCAATACACTGCCACAGAGCGCACAGAATTAAAATAAAAAACGGCGAAGTAGCTCCGTACAAAGAATGGGGAAAGCAAATAGAATCTGCGGGAAACAGCAGTTTTGATTATTTTTTAACAGGTGTTGGCGGGGTTCTGTATCCACCTGAGATTTTTACTGACGAAATATTTAACGAAGAAAAATTTTTATCTATAACACCAAAAGCTGATGACATCTGGTTCTGGGGAATGGCAGTTTTAAGCGGAATTAAAATAAGGATTGTACCAGACAATATTCCCTTCCTCAAAAGTACTAATATCCTAAGACAGCTTAATTTATTAAAAGACAAAACACTATATAATTATAATCAAAACGGCGGAAACGATTTGCAATTGAAACATCTTCTGCAACATTACCCGCAGATTAAAGAACAGCTCCTTAAAGAAAATAAATTAAAACTTATTTTTGATATAACGGCACTTCATCCATATAAAGAACCATCCGGACACCGTGCCGGTGTTTTTAATACTGCACGCAATATTTTGACTGAATTCATTAACGATGAAAGATTTGAACTAACGTTCTATAGTGATTATAAGTACTACTACTTCATAAAAGAAATAGTATCCGAATTTTTAAAAGGGAAGGTTTTGCTTGATAAAAGGCGGTGGTATGAAAAAGCAGCAGGGAAACTGCTTTATATATCAAATTCAATGTCAAAAAAACTAAAGTATTTCCTACTATACCTGTTCAGATGCTTTGATTTTGTACTCCCTTGTAATAATGCACTTTATAAAGAACTAAACAACTATGACGCATATTTTTCTCCTTTTGACGGAGTAAAAAAAGAGTTTGTACACAATCCAATCAAGAAATACCAGCTTATCCATGATGTTATACCATTTATAGAGGGGAAAAAACTGCCGCCTTACCACTGGACCAAAGCCATTTTTGCAAACATTAATGAAAATATTTTTTATTTCACAAATTCTGAATACACTAAGCAGGATTTCCTTAAAGTCTTTTCACAAATCCCCCAAAACAATGTAAAAACAGCATACCTTGGAGTAACAAAGCAGTCTGTAAATAAAGTTGATATTTATACTAAATACAACATCCCTAAAAATAAAAAATATTTCCTGTCTTTATGTTCACTTGGTAAACGTAAAAACCTTGAATTTGCCGTTGAAAATTTTATTGCTTTTGTTGAACAATATCATATTGAGGATCTTGTTTTTGTTCTGTCCGGCGGAATATGGAACAACTTTAAACAAACGCTAGATAAATTAATTAAAAATTCGTCGGAAAAAATCATAATAACCGGTTATATTGAAGATACTGATTTACCGTCATTATATTCTAATGCGCTTGCTTTTATTTACCCGTCATTATATGAAGGATTTGGGCTCCCACCCCTTGAAGCAATGGGGTATAATTGTCCGGTAATTGCGTCCAACAGAACATCTCTTCCTGAAATTTGCGCTGATGCTGCGTTATTAATAAATCCTGAAAATGACGTAGAACTACAGGATGCGTATAAAACATTATATTACAATACCGGTGTTCGTAATATAATGATTGAAAAAGGATACAGGCGCTTTAAAGAGTTTTCTTGGGGAAAATGTGCCAATATAATTAAGGACATAATACTTGCAAACAAGGTGTAAATGACAAAAAAAATAAAAATATTGATGGATATAACTCCTCTTTTTAGTGACGGAATTTATTTAAATGCAGGAGCTGCCGGACTGAGAAGCGGAATTTATAATGTTGCTAATAATTTATTTCTGGAATTTCTGAAAAGAACTGATTTGGATCTGTCATTTTTTGCTAATACTGCATATTATTATTTTGTCAAAAAGGCTTTAGAAAAAAAGCATCCAGATTTGTGCAGCAGGTTAGTAACTGAATCAAAGTGCTGTGCCCTTTATAATTATTTCAAATTTACCTATGTGTATACTAAAAATTATTTTTATAAAATTCTTCAAATTGGCATGTTTATACCGGCAATCATTGCCAAAATAATAATGATACTTTTCCCTCAAAAATATAGTGCTGAACTATTTTTTTCACCATATCATTACCCTTCATACACTATTAAAAAAAACTCGAAACTGAAAAAATATATTTTACTCCACGATTGCACTCCTATTCTCAACATTTATAATACCAAGTTTATCGGTGCTCACTTTAAAAACAAACTCTTTAATCAAATAGAAAAAGAAAATTTTTATTTTACAAACTCTGAATATACAAGGCAGGATTTTATAAAATACCACCCTAATATTACATAGCAAAATTCCCAAACAATCCTGCTTGCATTCTC
>CALUTH010000032.1 GCA_944323635.1 Candidatus Gastranaerophilales bacterium | reverse complement strand
ACTACGCCGGTTTTATCCTTGTAATAAACCCCTTGCGGAAAATGGTTAATAAGTTCGCAAACGAGTTTTACCGCATTAAGTCTTGTTTCGTCATCAATATCAATGCCCGAGTGCCCGCCCTTCAGGGCTCTTACGGTGACTTTTACATTAGTGTATCCTGCACCTGCAATCTGTAACTGTCCTAATTTATCCGCATCCAGTACAAGAACGTATTTGGAGTCTATTCTGTCAAACTCTGCATTTTCAATCCCGCTCATTCCGGTTTCTTCGTCTCGTGTAAACAGGATTTCCAGACCGCCGTGTTTAATATCACTGTTTTTAACGTCTTTTGCAAGTTTTAACGCGCAGGCTACGCCGGCTTTGTCATCCGCTCCCAGAGTTCTGCCGTTTGCCTTGATATAGTCGCCGTCAAAAATTAATTCAACGGGCGACGTGTCACCGACTACGTCCATGTGTGCCGACAGTAAAATCGGTTGTTTATTGTTGTCGGTTGCCGGAATTTTTAAGTACAAATTATTGTAATGGTCGCTTTCGCATTGAATATCATTCTCTTTTGCAAAATTCTTTATCCATTCGATTACTTTTTCTTCCTTTTTTGACGGACTTGGAATCTCTGCCAGCGAACAAAAAATATCTATCAATTCGTTTTCTTTTCTAACATTATTCTGCACGGAAAAACCTCCTTCCTGTACCTTCTTTTCCGATTTTTACGGACAGCTTTGCGCCGCACCGCGGACAGCAGCCGACATAAGCTGTTCCTTCTCTGTTTTTATACAGCCTGCCGTAAGTCTTACAGCAGGTAAACCATATCCCGAGAAATTTTCTCGTGGTTAATCCTTTTTCTTCATTTTCTTTGCCCGTTTTTCCATCTCCTTTTTGAGCCGTTTTTCTTCTTTTCTGCATTTTCTGCATTTTTTATCTTTTTTACACTTTGTGCAGATTTGTTTTTTCGGTTCTTCGCAGGCAATTCTTTGACGGCTGCCGTCATTGAATGCGCTTGCTGTGAGGATATTCATATATTCGCTGCCAAAGTGCGCATAATCAAAAATGATAACACCGTTCAGCCCGAATCGTCTGCTTTCGTGTACTATTCTGATTAAGTCTTCGGGGGCGCCTTTCATAAAGGTTACAAATAATCCCGCATAGAGTTTTGTTTTTCTGGCGCTCATATTCCTGATTTCATTAATCATATTTGCTGTGGTTTTAGGGTCGCAGGTCAAAAATAGAGGCGTAAATCCGTCTACATAATCGCTTTTTGACCATGTCCGCCAATCCTGAATTTTTGTTGTAAGTGCGGTTTTATAATTCGGGAAAATAACTGTTGTGAGTGTAACATTTTTTGTGCGGCATAAGTCTGATGCTTTTTTTACAAAATCTGTGACTTTCTGTGCACGATAAAACAACCACGCATCCCAGAGTGCATCACTTCTTGTCAACTCAACGGGGTCAACCCCGTATTGCGCTTTGAACCCTTCTCTTGCGTACGAGGTGTATCCCCATGTTGATTTCTCATAACCCGGGATGTCAGGTGAAATTGCCTGCGGGTAGCGTATGTAATCAAGGTTAATACCGTCAGGCGAGTATTTGCAGATGATTTCGTCAAGGAGTTTTATCAGAAAATCCTGAACATCGGGGTTTGCAGGATCAATGAAATATCCGTTATGTTCCGATATTGAATAAACCGGTTCTATTGAATCGGCGCTGTTCCCCGGAAGGTTTGTCCAACCCGGGCGGATTGAAAGAATATAATTCGGATAATTTTTGGGGTTTTTGTTTCCTACATAAAATGTTTCAAACCAGATATGAACTTTGATGTTACGTTTATGTGCCTCTTTTATCCAGATTTCAAGCGGGTCAAACCCCGTAAACTCTTCATTCTGTTCAATAAATCCGTATGAGAGCATTAAATCACTAGGATAAATTGTTTTGCCGTGAAAATATGTTTCTAAGAAAACAGTGTTTATACCGCTTTTCTCTAGCAAATCAAGAACATTGACAATATCTTCTTTGGACTTGCAGGTAGGACGTATCCAGACACCCTTTAATTCATCCTGTTTGTACGGTACAACAAGCGATAGCGCTTCATTTGCGTATTCTATTGCTCGACCGGAATATTTTTGTACATTGGCGCTGTCTCTCTGTGCCTTGTGTATATTTTCTTTTGATTTATTAATTGCTGTAATCGTTTTTCTTGCGTCATACCGCGGAGTAGTTTTGATATAGTAGTTCATTATATTTTGAACTTCTACAAGTTTAAGTTTTGCACTGAATAAGAATGTGTCGGAAGTTATATAAGATGTAATAATTTTGTTAATCGGATCTATGTAGACTTTTGCACCGACAATCAGATTTTCGTTAATCCAGTGTTTTGCTTCTCCGTGACCGCTTATGACAACGCCGTTTGCGGGAATTAAGGTGTTTGCCCCGCTTAACTGGGTTACAATGCCGTCCACTACAAGTGCTTCCGTGCCAAATTCATTTGTATTTGTACGTCTGCCAAATTCAGGTGTATAAACTACAAGCTGGTTTGTACCCCTTAACCCCGGGAAACGTGCACTTCTTGCATTGTTTTCGTTTGTAGGGTCTATTACGCTTACTTTATGGGTAGACTGATTAAAGATTATTTCGCGCGCGTCCGGTTCAAAAGGCTGAAATACAGCCATCGCATCGGCTGCATTAATACTGATACTCATAAATATAAACAGTATTATTAAAAAAAGATGTCTCATCCTTAAATTTAATCCTCGACGAAATGAATCCTTGTATTTTTATAATATAACGTATTGGATGAATTTAATTCCTCTAATAAGCGTATTTTAGCGTTCAATTCTTCCGACGGATTAATTTTGTATGCTTCGTTTAAGTATTTGAGTGCAGACTGTGTATCGCCGAGTTTTTGATAAATCGTGCCTATTTTGTTGTTTACGTTGTAAATGGAATTATCTCTTATATAGGCTTCGTTATATTGTTTAAGTGCTCTTCTGTACTCTTCTCTGTTGTAATAGTAGTCGCCAAAACCTTCATATCCGGGGGCGTAATTTTCATCAATACTTAGTGTTCTGTAATAAAATTCTTTTGCATATCTGTTTTGCCCTAGAATTTCATAAAGCTGTGCAAGTCTTAAGGAGTAAACAGGATTATCCTGGTGTTTGGATAAAAGTGCTCTGTAACATCCGACCGCATATTCGGCATTTTGAATTTTTTCTTCTTCTATTGCGGACTTCGTTGCTATTGTATAGTATTGAAATGCTTTGTCTTCAAACTCTTTTGTATTAATCAGCGAGTAATCGATTTTCGGGGTGTATTCAATACCGCCTTTTTCTACTGCAAAAACATTCTGCGAAATTAAAATTACTGCCAGTAAAATAATTATTCTTAACATAAATTTATTATATCAGGAATTGCGCGGACGGAAAACAAAATTACAAAATGGTTGTTATTTACCCCGATTTATACTATACTGAAGTGGAATATAACAGGAGGATTTCTAATGGATAAACACTTTAAATCAGTTTTGGCATTATCAATCGCATTTGTTATCGGGTGCGGGTTTAACAGTATGGCTAATTCTAACGGGGCGGTAAGTAAAATTGCGGTTGTTGATATTCCGCAGGTTGTTGCACAATCAACACAGGTTAAAAATTTAAAAGCTGAACATGATAAAAAGAAAAACGAAATGATACAGTTTATGAATAAAGCAAAATCAGAAGTTGATGCACAAACTGATATTAATAAGAAAAAAGAAATAGCAAAAAAATATGAAAAAGAATTGGCGGTAAAGAGAGAAGCTGCAGCAAAGGATTATACAAAGAAGCTTGCGCAAATTGATAAAGATATAACAGCCGTTATTACAAAACAGGCTCAATCAATGGGTTATGATATGGTTCTTGCAAAGACTTCCGTTCTTTATGGCGGTGATAATATTACCGATACTATTATTAAAAATGTTAAGTAGAATTTATTTTATTAAAGAGAGCGGGGCGGCAGTACACTGCCGTCCCGCTCGTTATTTATTAAGAAAATATTTTTATCGGGGGCTGTGCACCCCCGTGCCCCGCACCAAATTTCTTTCTTGTCTTGGATTGCTCGCATTAAACGGGTACGCTTACGCTTTCACCCTCTGCTCGCAATCCGCTTTTTATTGCGATGAAAAAAGAAAGAAACTTGGACAAAGAAAGAAAAACTACGCTCCCAAATACAGTCTCTAAACTCAACCCGAGGCAAAATAACTCGCTTCGCTCAAACAGATTTTGCCCTGTCATTGTTTCGTTAAGAGACTATAGAAAAAAGTAATAATAAAAATTTATCTTATGTAAGCATTTCTTTGTGTCATAAAAATTATATAAGTATGTTTTGTTTATACATTTACCCCGTCCTTTGTTGACTTGACTTTGCCTTTACGGTATCTTTTTATTGGTATATTAATGGAGAGAAGGTAAACTCATGGAATTTGCAACTAGCTTTACTATAGATGTATTGAAGGCACTTGGCTCTTTTGCGGGTTACGGTGTCGGGATTATAATTCTTACTATTATTGTAAGGGCTGCACTCTGGCCGTTAGGCGTTTCCCAGCAGCGCTCTATGCGTATGATGCAGAAATTACAGCCTAAAATGAAGGCTATTCAAGAGCGTTATAAAAACGATCCGCAAACTATGCAGCGCAAGATGATGGATTTTTACAAGGAACATAAATTTAACCCTATGGCAGGTTGTTTCCCGCTCCTTGTACAGATGCCCATCTTTATTCTGTTATACTCTGCGCTTATGAGCCCTCAATTTATTCAACTTGCAGGGGATTCTCAGTTTTTATTCATAAAAAGGCTGGATTCTACACTTAAAACAAGTGCCGGTATTTCTCAAGACGGTGTTTTGGGCGTTTCAAAATACGATACTTTTATGACCGGTAAGGTTGCAAAGGTATATCTTAAAGACGAAGTTCTTGATAATGTAAAAATTTCAAAGCCGACCAAGGCAATAGAAATTCAGGGTGAACTTACTCCGGGACAGCCGGTTGATTTTAAGGTCAGCCTTGATAATTTAAACCTCAAATTCAGTCAGTTAGACAGTATTGAAAAGGCTGAAATCGATGTAACAGACCTGCAGACTAAGGAAACGGAGACACTTACGTTCGAAAGAAAAGGCGGGATACTTGTTGCAACAACTCCGACCAAAGAGGTGCAGACTGCGTTCCACTATGATGTACTGTTGTTGATAATTCTGTTTGGTTTAACGATGCTTGCTTCCCAAAAAGCAATGATGGCAATGACTAAAGGACAGGAAATGGATGAGGCGCAAAAGGCTATGCAAAAGTCTATGAATACTTTTATGCCGATTATGTTGATGTTTACGTTTGTAATCATCCCTATCCCTGCCGGTGTTCTGCTTTATTTGATTTCAAGCAACGTATTCCAGGTTCTTCAAACTATTGCTATTAATAAGCAGCTGGAAATGGAAGACCATAAAAAAGCTGAAGTTGTAAGCGATGAAGATTTAAAGAATGCAAAGAAAATTCAGGCGAAAGAGTAATGCTTGTAAGTGATTTTGATTACAATTTACCGGAAGAATTGATAGCACAAGTCCCTGCTGATAAGCGGGATTTGTCGCGTATGATGGTTTTAAACCGCAAGGATAAAACCATTCACAACCATATTTTTAAGGATATTGTGGATTTGATTGATGAAAACTCAATTCTTATCCTTAATAACACACGGGTAATTCCTGCAAGGCTTTACGGGTACAAAGATACCGGAGCAAAGATTGAAGTGTTTTTGTTAAAAGAGCTTGAGCCTCACAAATGGGAGGCGCTTGTAAAACCGTCTAAACGTGTTAAATCCGGTACGATGCTTAAAATCACTGATGAATTGTCATTGGAAATTCTCTCCCCTGCGGAGGATGACGGCAAGTGGAATGTGCGTCTGGAATATGAAGGCAATATTTATGATGTTTTATCGCGTGCGGGTAATGTGCCGCTGCCGCCTTATATTGAACGCAAAATGACACCCGAAGAAATTAAAAAACTTGATTACGAACGCTATCAGACGGTTTTTGCGCAGAAAGAAGGTTCTGTTGCCGCACCTACTGCAGGGCTGCATTTTACAACGGAAATTCTTGACAAACTAAAAGCTAAAGGTGTTCAAATAGGCTATGTTACATTAAATGTGGGACTTGGGACATTCAGACCAGTAAAATGTGATGTGGTTGAAGAACACAAAATGGACAGTGAGAGTTTTGAAATTTCTGCCCGGACTGCAAGCATGATAAATCAGGCAAAAAGGGATGGCAAAAAACTCATTGCTGTCGGTACGACTTCCGTAAGAACACTGGAGACAGCGTATAAACAATTCGGTGAAATAAAAGAATGCAGGTCTGCATCAACGCTCTTTATTTACCCCCCGTATGAGTTTAAAGTCGTTGACAGCCTGATTACAAATTTTCACCTGCCCAAATCAACGCTCTTAATGCTTGTGTCTGCACTTGCCGGCAGAGAGTTTATAATGGAAGCGTACAAAGAGGCGATAGAAAATAAATACCGTTTCTATAGTTACGGCGATTGTATGTTTATAGATTAAAAACTAAAGCAGCAGAAAAATTTTCCGCCGCCTTAGGTTTACCCCATAAAATCAATGTCATCTTTATTAGGCTTATTCTGTCTTTCTACTTCTTCAATGGTTTCACGGGTTATTTTTTCGAGTTCTTGTTCCTCATCCACTTCTCTGATAGTTTCTATGATAGTATTCTCGGTATCACGGTTTTGTTCTAACATCATGCCCATAATGCTTCCGGACGGATGTTTCTTGGGGGTATTAGATATTTCATAGTTAACCAGCCAATGATTGATATACGCTTTGTCCTGTGTTGACAAAGAGTCTTTGTTATCCTTAAGCCAGATGCTCAGACTGTTATACTCTTCCGGGGTATCAATCTTTTTGTTTTCTCCGCCAAATTTTTCAAAAATTTTTTGAATATTCTGCGGAATCTTATTGTTAGGGTCATTGTGTATTGCCATTATTAACTCCTTTCTTATTTTACACACATATTTATAGTGTGTATAACGGCACGATTTAGAAAAACTTTAGTAATTTAAAGTGTATTGTTACAAAAATTTACAAAGAGTATGCGTGTTAAATGATTTTATTTTTACAAATTATATACGGCGATGACCGCTTGTTTTTTATGTGAGATTTATAATGTTTTATTTTGAAGTTTTTTAAGTTTACAATCATTTGTAAAATGAGTTTTTTTGTACTACTATTTCCTTGTAGATACCTTAAGGAGAAAAGATGGAAGAACTACTTAGAAAGAGTGCAAAAGAACAGAGCGAGGCTTTAAGAAACGGAGAGGTTTCTGCTGTAGAATTAACAAAAGCTTCATTAAACAGGATTAAAAATATTGATGATAAATTAGGCGCATTCAATTCATTGACAGAAGAAACGGCACTTAATACCGCAAAAAAAGTTGACGAGAAACTGGCAAAGGGTGAAAAATTACCGCTTTTGGCAGGTGTTCCTCTTGCTTTAAAAGACAATATGAATCTTATCGGGTCTAAAACGACCGCATCAAGTAAGATTTTGGAAAACTTTGTATCACCCTACAATGCAACGGTTACGGAAAAACTTTTAAATAACCTTGTTCCGATTGTAGGTAAGGCAAACCTTGATGAATTTGCAATGGGTTCGTCAAATGAAAACTCTGCGTTTAAAAAGGTTCATAATCCGTGGAATTTGAATAAAGTTCCCGGCGGCTCATCAGGCGGTTCCGCTGCCGCGGTAGCATCCTGCGAGGCAACTCTTGCACTTGGTTCTGATACAGGCGGTAGTATTCGTCTTCCTGCAAGTTTCTGCGGTATTGTAGGTATGAAACCGACTTACGGTATTGTTTCACGTTACGGCTTAATTGCGTTTGCGTCATCCTTAGACCAGATCGGACCTTTTGCAAGAACGGTTGAGGATGCGGCAATGCTTTTAGAAGTTATTGCAGGGCATGATAAACACGATTCAACATCTTTAAATCGTCCGGTTGAAAATTACACTGCACATTTAACAGATGATATTAAAGGTAAAAAAGTCGGAGTAATTAAGGATTTAATGGGTGAAGGGCTTTCTGATGATGTAAGAAAAGCCGTTGAAAACGCTATTGAAACTTACAAATCTCTCGGCGCTGAAATTGTTGAAATAGACCTGCCGAATATCAAATACTCAATCGGTATTTATTATATTCTTGCAACTGCTGAATGCAGTTCTAACCTTGCACGTTTTGACGGTGTAAAATACGGTCACAGAACGGAACATGCGGAAAACCTGCTTGAAATGTACTGCAAAACCAGAGCGGAAGGATTCGGCGACGAAGTAAAACGCCGTATAATGCTCGGTACTTACGCTTTAAGTTCAGGGTATTATGATGCTTACTACAAAAAAGCACAGCAAATGCGCAGACTTGTAACGGAAGATTTTGTAAACGCGTTTAAGAAGGCGGATATTTTAATTTCTCCGACCTGTCCGAATACGGCGTTTGATTTGGGTTCAAAAGCAAATGATCCGCTTGCAATGTATTTAACCGATATTGCAACAATCAGTGCAAACCTTGCAGGTATTCCGGGGATGAGTGTTCCTGCCGGATTCGACAGGGATGGTATGCCGATAGGTTTACAAATCCTTGCGCCGCAATTGGGCGAATCTTCATTATTCAACTTCGGATACAAGTTTGAACAAGAACACGACTATTACAAAAAGCAGCCTAAAATTTAATTATGATTAACAGATTAAAAAACAAGGTTATTGTCTCCTGTCAGGCAATGCCGTCAGAGCCTTTATATAAAGAAGAATGCATGATTGCAATGATGCAGTCTGTAGTAAAAGGCGGCGCCGGCGGGCTGAGAGTTGCGGGTATAAGGGATGTTGCAAACGCTAAAAAGCTGTTCGATATTCCGATAATAGGGATTACAAAACCGGAGGTTATTCCTAAAAACTATAAAGAAATAGTTTATATAACCCCTACAATCAGCGATGCTCTTGCTCTTGTCCGCGCAGGTGCAGATATTGTTGCTTTTGACGGTACGCAACGCTCGCGTAAAGATTCAACACTCAGTGAGATTATTAAGTATATAAAAATAAATAATCGCGTTGCAATGGCGGATATTTCGACTGTTGAAGAGGGCTTGAAGGCTAAGGATGCCGGTGCGGATATTCTTTCTACAACACTTTCCGGATATACAATTGAATCCGGTGACAGGGGGGAGGAACCTGATTTTGAACTGTTGGAGGCGCTTGTTAATCAGTCCGGTATACCCGTGGTTCTGGAGGGGCGGATTTGGACACCGGAACAGGTTAACAGGGCATTTGAAATTGGTGCGCACTGTGTTGTTATAGGATCGGCTATTACGCGCCCGCAGTTGATTACTAAGAGGTTTGTTTCAAGACAGGGAGTTTAGTTTAATGGAAGTACTCGGTATAGATATTGGCGGTACAAAGATTTATTGTGCAAAAATTAATGAAAAAGGGGAAATAATCGGCGAAGTTTTGAAAAATAAAACCCCGCAGAATAAGGCTGAGTTTGAGTCGCTTATGAAGGAAATTATAGCCGGTTATGAAAACGAGGTTTATGGTGTAGCAATTTCAACCGCCGGTACTGTGTCTAACGAAAATGACAGGATAATAGGTTCAACGGGGAATATGTTTAAAGAGTACCCGAAAACTGACTTTAAATCGTTGTCACGCCTGCCCGTGTTCATAGAGAATGACGCAAATTCTGCAGCGTGGGCTGAGTATAAAATCGGGGCATCAAAGGGGGCTTCTGTTTCGGTTCTATTAACCCTCGGGACGGGTGTTGGCGGCGGAATAATTATTAATAATAAACTCCTTAAAGGAAAGTCAGGCGGCGCCGGTGAAATGCATTTTAAAATGCGGGTGGATAAACACAGACAATGCACCTGCGGTGCGTATGACTGTTTTGAGATTTATGCCTCGGGAACAGGGCTTAGAATTACGGCGCAGGAAATGTCCGGAAGAGATGATATTACAACTTATGATGTGGTTGCGGGGCTTAAATCCGGTGATAAATTAATGACAGAGATATTTGAACGCTGGGAAAGTGATATAACTGACGGTATCATCGGGCTTGCAAATCTTTTTGACCCTGACTGTGTTGTATTGTCCGGTTCTATGGCAGAGTATGTTAGTACTGAAAAAATAGAGAACAGAGTAAATTCTGAAATAGTTACGGCTCCTACAAAAATTAAAAAGGCTGCGGCAGGGAATTATGCGGGCATGATAGGTGCTGCCTTGCTTGCAATGGAGGTCTGGCGTGGGTAAGGCTAAAAAACGCGGGTTTAATAGAAAACAAAACGGACTTTATCACAATATAACACGCATGGAGGCTGTTGCGGAAGTTATACGCATGAAACAAAACAATGAAGATCCAGAGTACTTAATGTCTTTGTTCGGACTGACGGAGGAAGAACTGCTTGAAGCAGGCGCAAGTTATGAGGATATTTAAGAAATATCCGGCTTTTACTTAATCATTTATTACAAAACTTAATTTATACTTGTATTTTAAAAATGTTTTATTTATTATAATTTATAGCACTATGTACACAAGAAATAAGGAATAGCAAAAATGAATCCGATAATCAAGAATTTAGAAAGTCAATATACGACAAGAAAACTTCCGGAAATGAATCCGGGTGATACTGTTAAAGTATTTGTAAGAATTATTGAAGGTAACAAAGAAAGAGTACAGGCTTTTGAAGGTACTATTATTAAGGAACACGGTTCAGGTATCAACAAGACCATCACTGTAAGAAAAGTATTTCAGGGTGTTGGTGTTGAACGTGTATTCTTGGTATACTCTCCGCGTATTGAAAAAATTAACGTATTAAGACGCGGTGATGTTAGACGTTCAAAACTCTACTACCTGAGAGAACGTTCAGGCAAAGCTACTCGTATTAAGGAAAAAATTGAAAAAAGATAAGGCACATATTCACTGGTATCCGGGGCATATTGCTAAGGCGGAGCGGCAGTTAAAAGAACAGCTTAAACTTATAGATGTCGTAATAGAAGTCTTAGATGCCAGAATACCTTTAAGCAGTACTTATAACGACATAAAGAAACTTCTGGGAGACAAACCGAGGTTTCTTTTGTTAAATAAGTCAGATTTGGTTGAAACGCAGGAAATTAAACTGTGGATTGATTATCTTAAATCGGTGACAGGCTGCAAGGTGCTTTTAAGCGATGGGAAAAACTCGTTTAATTTTAATAAAATTATTGATACGGCTGTGAGTCTTGCAGAACCCAAAATTCAATCATTGATGGCGAAAGGGCTTTTGAGACGCCCTGCGCGCGTTATGGTTTGCGGTATGCCCAATGTCGGCAAATCAAGTATTATAAACCGTCTTACCCGCTCATCAAAGACTAAGACCGGTGCAAAGGCGGGAGTTACACGTCAGCAGCAGTGGGTGAGAATTAACCCTAAATTAGAACTCCTTGATACTCCGGGGATTATTCCGACAAGACAGGATGACCAGAATGCCGCATCAAAACTTGCAATGGTTAATTCTGTTTCCGAAAATGCTTATACTGCGGAATTTGTTGCAAGAGAACTTCTTGAAATCCTTGATAAGAAATACCTTGCTGAATTACGTGAGTATTACAAAATTAGTGAAATCCCGACTTTAGAAAATATTGCGCTTTCAAGAAACTGGATAAAATCTGCCGCTGAACCGGATATTGAGCGTACTGCAAAATACGTTTTAAAAGCATTCAGGGATGGAGATATAGGCAAATTTATTCTGGATGATTTACCGGATAAGCCTGAGAAAGAGTAGTCAATATTTTTCGCTGATATTATTCCCGAAACGGCGTTAAAAATAGCCTTATAATTTGTTTTTTGCATAAAAATCCTATAAGTATACGATGTATATCATGCCCAAATAATGTAAACTTCCTACTGTAGTACATCTACACTTGGTGAAGAGGTAAAGTTGAAGAAATTTAAATTCCGGCTGGATGTTGTTTTAAACATGCGTCAGCGCGAGTTAGAAAAAAAACAGCAGGAGATGGCTGAGATTATTAAAGTTATTGAGGAACAGCAGGCAAAGCTTAATTCAATACTTGATGAACGCTCAAAAACGGAAATGAATTTAGAGACACTGATGAACTCGGAATCGATAGATGTAGTTATGATTAACGGGCACAGGAATTATTCACTTAAACTCGTTAATGATGCCAGAAACCAGGAGGCTGTTATCAATCGCGCAAAACAGCTTTTAGAGCATAAAAAGCAAGAGGTTCAGGAAGCGTATAAGAAGGTAAAAATTCTTGAAAAGCTTAAGGAAAAACAGGAAAAACAGTATATGACAAACATTGAACAAATACTTGCAAAAGAGATTGATGACATAGCGGTAACAAGGTATAAAGCAGGATAAATATGGTAAAAGAACTTGTAATGGACAACATGTATAATACTGATTTGCTCTCTGACCGAACAAAAGGTGCGGATAAGTTTGCAATGGATTCCAACGAGTTTCAAAACATTTTTGCTGATAAAAATAACACAGTATTTAACGAAAACGGAATTTCGTTTAATAACAGACCAAACCGTTTATTTGAAACAAACACGGGCGCAGAAATAAGGTTCAAAAATAATAAGGTAAGTACAAATTCAACAACTCAAGCACCGGCAACAACCCCGAACAGGACTTCTGCAGACCGTTACGGTATTGCAAATCGCAATAATAAACTGTCATCTCAGGATATGGGCTCTGACGGATATTCTTTTTCAATACGTGATTCTTTAAATACGGATAAGGCGGGTGCGCAGGTAAAAAATCCGGATGTTCCATCGGAGGCAACTGTGCAGGATAGCGCAGATACGGCGGCAGTCAATGTTAAAGATACTGAAACGGTCAAGAAGGATATCATAGACGAAAATCCTAAGGACGATTTGGAACAAAATACCGCAGACACTACTGACGGTCAGGATGATTCTTCCGACGTACCGGTTGATGAAGGGCAATCTGACGATGGTGACGAAGATACTAAAACTGTTGAAACTGCATTAAAACAAAATATGAGTACAGACCTAAACTATAATTCTCTTGATAATACTCAAATTGCATCAAATAAACAAACAGAAATTAAAATTGATGATAACGCAGATGCTCCTCTCAATTCGGATGTTGAAAGTGTAATTTCTGCAGGAGATGATATAAAAACTACTGATACGGCTTTAAATGGTATTAAAATTTCTGATACAAATCAGCAGCCGGCGCTGCTCTCGGAGACTGAAGTACAAAATGCGTCAGAAGTTGAAATTTTAACTGAAGAGCCGGCTGTAAACCTTGACGGTGAATTGTTAGCGGTAGAGAATACGAGTGATGCAGAGTTTGAAACGGCGGCAGATGACACATTGCTCCAAACAGATAATTCGGTTCTAACGGAAGATGCTGATAATAAAACCGCAATCACTGAGGATAACGGGTGGCAAATTCTTGATGAAACTGAACAGTACGAGTATACAGGTGATATTGCGCAGGACGAAACGACTTCACAGCCTTTTGATAATGTTACTGCAGAAACGGAAACGACTGATACCGATAATTTGACTCAAACAGATACTATAAATGTAACTGAAGATATGGCTGATACGAATGATACTGTTAAGGTCGTGACAATTTCGGATGAAGATATGGCGGAAACATCTGACACAACCACAGCTCTGAAATCCAATGTTGATACAGATATAACCGAAGGCAGAACAGAATTAAAAACAGATAAAACCGATAAAGCGGACAAAGATACAGTAAATACTCAGACTAAAGAGCTGGCGCAGGATGCACAGAGCGAAGAACCTGCGGTGAATTCTTCTCAAGTTACTGCTGATGAAAATAATGAAAATACGCAGACTGTAACTAAAGACCAAAGAGTATCTACTAAGGAAACCCCTGCGGTATCAAAAAATGATATTTCTGCTGATGAGGTAAGTATTAATGAGACCTCCGATAATACACAGAAAGTTAAACAGGATAGTGAGGAACGCGCAGAGGCTGATTTAAAGACGATTACAACAGATGAGCAATCAGATGTTGATGTTGATTTGGAATTAAATACAAAACAAAATATTCAGGATAACAGCACTGTTAATGATGAGAGCGCGGATACTGTATCTGTTGCGGAGACAGAAGCATCGGCTGATGCAGAGACTTCATCTGACAATAAAAATCTTGCAGAACAAAATAATACAAAAGAACAGGACAAATTTGCAAATAATACTTCCTCGCAGAATGATGATATTGATTTAACTATTCAGGAAAGAACACGGCTTGCGTACGTTGATATGACCGATGCTGACGCATCATCAGAAGAGGATATTATTGCGCAGCTGGAAAGTAAATTTGATAACATGTATGAACCTGTAGAGCCGGAAACCTTACAGCCGGATGATTTGGTTAATAATACAGATGTTGATATTGAGGTTCAGGACGATACAAAACTTAGGGCAACATCATTAGAGGATGTAGTTGATGAAAATATGGCTGATGACTTGAATATAACATTAAAGGGCAGTACTTCATCTGTTGACGTGTATTCAACCAACTCTACTGCTGAACAGCTTATAAGATATTCAATAGAAGGCGAAACAGGTTTTGAAAGCAGATTGGCATCTACTATCAGACAGAGTGTACAGCAGCAGACTGCAAATGTGGCAAATACATCATCTAAAGAAATTCTTGCACAAATAAATGAAAAATTAACTACGTTTAATTTTAGACCGGGGGCGAAGCTTACAATGCAATTAAGCCCTGAAAATCTTGGAACGGTAGAAATTAAACTGACAAATACTTTAGACGGTATAAGGGCTGAAATGACTGCAACTTCCGATGATGCGGGGGATATGTTGAACAAACATATTGATGAATTGAAAGATACCTTGCAAAAATACGGCGTACGTTTAGACAGAGTATCGGTTTCAACCAATCCGTCACAGCAGTCTGATATGCAGCAGGATTATACAGAGCAGGGAAATTCTCAGCGCCAGCAGCAGGAACAAAGACAGCAACAAAAAGAAGAGCGGGGAGCACAAAAATTTGAAGATATGGTAAGTTCGTTTTTTAAAGAAGGAAGCAAGGAGTAGGAGGAAAATATTATGTCAATGGTAACAGACCAAATAACAAGTTTACAAAACCAGACGGAGTTTACGCAGGCTAATAGTAGTTCGTCATCCAACGAGGTTGAATCTGATTATACAATGTTTTTAACCTTGATGTTAGAGCAGTTGGAAAATCAGGATCCTACAGAACCAATGGACAACAGTGAATGGTTGTCACAACTTGCGCAATATTCAACGTTAGAACAAATGACACAGATGAATGCCAATATGGAAGATATAATGACCGGTTTGGATAATATATCAACCAGTGTCGGGACAAATGCAGTAATTACCCAAACGCTTTCGCTTGTTGGTAAAGAAGTAACAATTGAGTATACAGAAACTGTAACCGACGAAAATGGTGATCCTGTTCTTGATGAAAATGGAAATGAACAGACTGAAGATAAAACAATTAGCGGAATTGTTACGGAAGCTAAATTTGATGGCGGTATCGGCTATGTTAAAGTTGGAGATGAATACTATTCAATATCTAACGTAACATCAATACGTGAGCCCGTAGACGAAACTGCTGATAATTCTGGAAGCGATGAGGCTGTAGAAGCCGCTGCGGCTGTTTACAGTGCACAACAAAGGTCGGCACGTTCAATGTCAAGTGCGATTAACAGTATATTGTGATAACAATAAAATAAATAAATGAGCAAATTCGGAGGAGGAGAAAAGAATGTCACAAGCTCTTTACACAGCAGGAACCGGGTTAAAAGCCGGAACCAATCAGATTAACGTTGTATCAAACAACGTTGCTAACATGAATACGACGGCATATAAATCCAGTCGTGTTAATTTTGAGACATTGTTCTACTCTGATTTGTCCCACAGCTCAACAGCAAGTGTTACATCAGGTGGTGTTAACGCAAAACAAGTCGGGCACGGTGTTCAAATCGGAAGTATAACAAGGAACTTTACTCAAGGTACATTTATCAATACCGGAAGAGATCAGGATATGATGATTTCCGGTAACGGATATTTTGTTGTAACTGACTCTAACGGTCAGAGTTTCTTAACCAGAGACGGTTCGTTTTCACTGGATTCAAACGGTGACCTTGTAACATCATCCGGTTACTATGTAATGGGTGCATCAAGCACTTATTCCACAACATCCTCAGATGTAAATATACATATCCCGACACTTTTAAATATGGATGTACATGGTACACTGGCGGCTGAATATGGTGAAACCCTTGTTTCAGAAATGAATAATGCGGATATTACAGCCGGAACATTTACTATGATTATCAATGATGATGCCGGGCCTCAAACTGTAAATATTACTCTTGATCAAAATGATATTGACACAATGGATATAACCGCCCTTGTCGGGGAAATAAATACCCAAATACAAGCTGCTGGTGCTGACGATAAGGTTACGGTTGCAGTCGCTGACGGTATGATTAACTTTGTTGCAGCGGATGCAGATATTGCAATTGAGTTTGAAACACCGGAGGAGGGCGGTTCAAACTTTGTAGAAGAATTGGGCTTGTCAAATGTTGAGAAGAATGAAGGAACTGATACTTATTCTTCAAAAATTACCAATTATTCTGCGGATGTTGATGAAGCAGGTTCTTACAATGCTGCGGTAACGTTGGAAGATTGGGGTGTTAACAACAACGGTATTATTGAGGCAACCTATTCTGATGGTTCTAAGCTTACAGTTGTTGTTGACGCTAATAATGAAATGACCTGGCAGATTACAACCAGTGACTTTGTAAAAATTACAGGTGATGACGTAAATATGGACGATAATGTTCTAGATTACGGTAATTTGATGCTTGAAATGTGCATGGTTGTTAATGAAAGTGGTTTAGAATCTGATAGTAACAACCTCTGGACAATAGGTTCAAATGCAGGCACACCGTATTTTGGCGTTGCAGGCTATGCCGCATTTGGTACAATCCAAACGGGTGGTTTGGAAGCGTCAAACGTTGAACTTTCAGACGAACTGTCCGAAATGATACTTGCCCAGAGACTTGTACAGGCAAATTCACGTGTATTTAACACTGCAAGCAGCACACTTGAGACGCTTGTATACTTAGGGCAATAGTTAGGTTGATGTAAAGGCATGCCCTTTTGGATGAAAAGGTTTGTCAAATATGTTACAAAAGGGCATAAATTTACAAAACTTAACAAAATAAAGCATGCTGAAATACATGCCAATCATGGGTTTGAGCGTGCGGGTAAAAGAGACAAAAATATTTACAAAGATATATTTGTCTGCCCATGAAAGTTATTATATAATCATAAAAGAGGGTAGGGGAAATGGTGA
Source organism: Candidatus Gastranaerophilales bacterium (assembly GCA_944323635.1). Classification (GTDB taxonomy): domain Bacteria; phylum Cyanobacteriota; class Vampirovibrionia; order Gastranaerophilales; family Gastranaerophilaceae; genus CALUTH01. Next base: position 3,692 of record CALUTH010000032.1, on the reverse strand, counting down.
AAGACACAATAGAAAAGAATCTTCTACTTATCAAAAACAGGATTGCACCTTGGAAACCAAATATTATTGCAGTAACAAAATACTACGATAAAACGGCAATAGAACAGGCTTTTGAATGTGGGCTCAGGGATTTTGCAGAGTCCCGCGCTAATGATGGGATATCGAAAATTGATTCATTGTGTAAAGAGCTTAGGGAAAAATCGACGTTCCACTTTATCGGGCACGTACAAAGCAATAAGGCTAAAAAGATTGTTAAGTATTTTGATTATATTCAATCAGTTGATTCGTTAAAGATTGCTGAAATTATTTCAGATTATGCGCTGGATATGGGAAAGAGACAAAAAGTGTTGTTGGAACTCAACAGTGCAGGTGAAGAAACAAAGTTTGGGTATGACAGAGAAGGGATGCTGAGGGATTTTGAACGTTTGGTCAGTCTGGAAGGGATTGAAGTATGCGGGATAATGAGTATGGCGCCTCTGACTGCAGAAGAGAGCGAGCTTGAAAGTTTGTTTGAAGGTGTTAGAGAATTCAAACAAATGCTTGAAGAAACATTTGGTTACAAGCTGCCGGAACTTTCGATGGGAATGAGTAATGATTATCATATCGCTGTTAAACACGGCGCAAGTATGATAAGAATTGGCAGAAAATTATTTAGTTAAAAAAATTGGAGGAAAATAAATAATGACTTTATCAGATGGTTTGAACGGAATTATTAGTTTTATAAAAAAAGGTTTCGAAGGAAGAGATGACGATCCGTTTGTTTTTGATGATGAGGGCGAAGAATATATCGCGGATGGCAACGCTGCATTAGATGTTATGTACAGCCCTAAAAATGAAAACCGTTGGGACAGAGAAAGAGATAATAAGGTTGTTTCTCATCCTAACTATCGTACAGGTGAAGTTACAATCATGGAACCGCGTTCATTCGGTGAGGCTGTTCAGATTGTTAAAAAATTAAAAGATAAAAATACAGTTGTTCTTAACCTTCATTTGTTGGACAAAGAACAATCCCAGAGAACAATTGACTTTGTATGCGGCGCTGCTCATGCATTAAACGGCACCCCGCAAAAAGTAGGTGATATGGTGTTTGTTTTCACACCTTCAAACGTTGCACTTTCTGTTGAATCAGCTATGGTTCAAAACAAGTTCAGCGAATCTTTGTGGAACAAACCCCTATAAGAAGAGAGAGATTTTAAAATACTAATATATTGATTTGTGATAGTTGGATTTTCAGGGTGCATTTGCACCCTTCTTTTTATTTTATATAAAAATAAAGCCTGCCTTAAATGCCAGGCGTGATGCAAGATATATTATTCTAATATACAAATAAACCGTCAATAGTCCTTCTGTATAGAGGTAGAATTGAGTTATGCGTTCTTATGTATTCCGGATGAGGAATATATTGCGGTCTCGGGATGTACAGCGGATAGGCTAAATTGGCTTTAATAATCCTTGAATTTTGCAAACGGAATGTATTTTCAAGATACGGATAAATCACATTTGCTTTTTTCATTGCTGTATTATAGTCTTTTATTGCACTTTGCGGATTGTTCATTTTTTCATTCAAGTATGCCCTGAAGTAGTAAGCGAGGCTTGCATTCGGGTTAATAGATATTGCCTTGTCTAAATCCTTCATTGCCTCGTAGTAGTCTCGGGTTTCTGTTTTTGCATATCCGCGGTATGCGTAAGCCAGATAAAGTTTTTATTTTTGCGGATTGCATCATTTAAGAATGAAATCCCTGCATCATAGTAGCCGGCATTCAGGTTTTGATAAGCTGAAATAAATGATGCAAGGTGGGAGTGTTTTTGTGCAATGGGTGTTCCTATCAATTCATTAACCGCAAACGGTTCTGCGGTTATTGCCATATTCAGGTTTCTTTCAAAAGCATCATAATTCTTTTTCCTGAAATTGATTTCGGCTTTCAGTACATAACCTGCTGCGGCAAAATAGTTGTCTCCTTCCTGAATAAGTATATCCGCATCAGTGTTTGCATCATTGTAATCACCGGCTTTTATGTTTAAAGTGCCTTTTAAGAAGTGTAGTTGCAGTTCTGAATACAAATCATTGTACGGTTTTGCAACAATAACATCGTATTTTGCAAGGTTAATGGCTCTTTCATAGTCTTTGATTGCGCAGTGTATATCATTCTGCATGGAGTGGATATTACCTAAGAGGTAGTAAATTTCAGGTGTTTCACCATAGTACATGATATATTTGTTGCAGGTTGCGATTGCGGAACGGAAGTTGCCTTTGTACGCATAATCTTCCGCTTTTCTGTATAATGCGCCTTTTCTTGAATAGTGGTGGTCATAGTAGTGTGATACTATGCTGCCTCTCTGAATTTCGGCGTTATCGTCCCCAGCGGTTGCTGCAGGGTAAGCGCCCGCAATCATACTAATTGCCAGGATGCTTAAAACCAGCTCTTTCTTCATCTTAATTCTCCTTCATCTTTAATAACCGGTAAACTTATCAATGTGCATTGTCTAAAAGAAAAATCAGTTATTAGTATAAGAATAGATACTGATACATTAAAAATTATAGACGAACTTTCGCTTAAGACGGATATAAGCAGAAACGAGTTTATAGTGCAGTGTATCGACTATGCTTTGAAGAATTTGAACAAAGACTAGTTCATTCTGAGTTTCAGTCCCGCAATAATTGTTTGCGGGCTCAAATCATAGAGGGCGCGCATTTCTCCTGCCATTCCTAGCCCGCAGGTGCTGCATGGTGTTTTATCGGGGCAGCCTGAATGTTGCTTCCCGTCAAGGGTTATAAAGTTTGTTATCCAGCAGACTTTTTTAAAGTCGGGCTTTATAAGATATTTGAGACCCTTTTCTGTGTTTAGAACCTTGTATCCGCGCTTCTTGTAGCCTATTATTGTGTTTATGATTTTTTCTCTGTCATTGACACAGAGTTGTGTGTCACCGTTCACCGGATTGTAAAAGTTAAACGAAATCCCGTTTATATAGGGGCTTTGCTCAACAAACTTCAGGACATCCGCAACTTCGTCTTGGTTAATCCGATTTATGACCATATTGGCTGAAACCCGTTCAGGGTGAGGAAATTTTGCGATATTTTCTTTTATTTTTTCAAACGCGCCTTCCCCTCTTATAATATCGTGTGCTTTTATCCCGTCAAGGCTTATAAAAACGTGGTCTGCGTTAAAGTATGAAAAATCATAACTTGCATTTGTGGTGACAGTTGTTGAATAGAACCCGATTGACTTTGCAAGAGCGCAGAGATCGTTTATGGTTTTGTATTCACCCTTTGTATCGTCAGGTGAAACATGTGACCCTTTTTTATATTTACCCCCCCCATATTTACCCCTGTATTTACCCCTACCCCCTTCGCCGCCTTCAAAATCCACAAACCGCGAGCCGAGGTTGTAGGAGTTGATTAAATGTTCTTTGATTTCGTCATAGGTCATACTGTGCGGTTTGGTTTTATCGACACAGCAGTGTTTGCAGTTGTAGTTGCACTCATTTGTTATAAAAATGACAGTTTGGAGCGGGATTTGTTTTTTTAAAAATCGGATTTTAAAATACCATAAAGGCAGATATAATAATTGATTTAACTTCATACGACCGCCTTTATAATAAAATACAGTGACATAATGCTGACAAAAATTGTCATAAAATCTCTTGCAAACAGCCAGCGGGAGTAAAAATATTCGTTGCCGGTTTTTACGGCT